>QMVA01000058.1 GCA_003660865.1 Candidatus Nanohalarchaeota archaeon
ATCTGCGATTTTTAGGATCCAGGAAATCTTCGATTTCCCCGGATAGATTAAGGTCTCTTGGTTTTTGGCTAAGTTTGTCCATATAGTAACGACCTTAACTATAGTTCAAGAATGTAATGAGGAACAAAGACGTACTCGGATTTATATTAAACCCAACTCTTTTGTGGCAAGAATAAACATTGCATGTGCCCAAGCTAAAGGTTTTACTGATTGTTGTATATCGTTATCAAAAACTTGTTCTGGTATGTAATCTTCAAATTGTTTTAATGTTTTATTATACAATGACAAAGCACTCTTTTTGTTTCCAGACAGATGATAATAAATTACCAACCAGAAATTGAGCAGGGGCCAACTTCCTGCTCCCTTTCCCATGTAACCACCTTCAAATGCCCAAGCGTCATAAGTGTCATATTCATACCTCAATAAGCCAGTATCGACCATGATTTTAGCTTCCATAATCTCAATTGTCTTAATCATTCTTTCATCATTAGGTTTTACAATATCAAAAGGATATGCTAAACCTATTAGAGATGCATCAATTTTTAGAAGCTTAATCTTTCCTGTTGTCCTTGTAAAATAATTGAGTTTATGATCATATCTTTGTTTGATTTGCTTTATCATTTGCTTTGAAACAGTTTCCCATCTCTTGTTAGTTATAATCTTATTTGCTAGATTAAGACCTCGAGCGCAAGCTGCCAAGGAATAAGTATGGTTTTCATCCAAATCAGGGTAACAGTGATAGTATTCCCACAAACCCTGGGTCTTTTTTGTAAAATGAGTTTTGTCCCAGATATTACATAATCCATTTGCGAGTTCTTCTATAAGAAAGACATACTTTTTTGGCACCTTTTTTCTCTCAAAGAACTTATAAATTGCCCAAAGCATTGTGCCATTTTGGTCTGGCTGAAGACTCAACCAAAATTTCGTTCAATTTGTTGAATAGTTCTGGTAAAGAAGACCAGTCTTCTTGAACCCTTCAGGTCTTTCTATTAACCAATCGAAAAATGGCTTTTGTATGATATCAATGCCTGCTTCTTGTGCAGCGACGCAGATATAACCTGCATCTCTGGGCCAAACATATCTATAATTAAAAGCATCTTTTGGATAATAAGGATTATCAGAATTAGCAGCAATAATTGCACCATTCTCAAGTGAGCAGTCCAAAATAACTTTTTTACTCGTTTCCCAAAGCGATTTTATTCTTTCTTTTGAATCCATATGTTCTTACAGAGCGAACACCTTAATAAAAGTTGCTATTTTAATACATCTATCTTTCTTGTTAACTGGAACATCCTATTACTGGGATTCCACAATCCGTTGATACAACTTGGAATACTTTTGAGCCATACTTATTATAGAGAAATTGTCCTGAACGTGTTTCCGACATACACAAGGATCTATACTATTAATATGTTTTACTGCTTCAATCATACCACTCGTAGAGTCTACGACAAATCCTGTTTTCCCGTCTATCATAATTTCTGGGACCGAGCCTTTTCTGAATGCCAAGATCGGTGTACCGCACGCCATTGACTCAATCATTACAAGTCCAAATGGTTCACCCCATTGAATGGGGAATAAAGTAGCTCGAGCATGTCGATACCACAATTTCTTTTGCTCTCCACTAATTTCCCCGATGTAAATAATCTGTTTGTCGCAGTCCAATAACGGTTTCATTACCTTCTCATAATAATCATTATCCGCAAGGTATTTGCCTGCGTCAACACATAAATCAATAGACTTCTTTAATTTTTCAAAAAACTCTCTATCTTTCGCTTTGTTCTGAACAGTACCGGCTATGATAAGTTTAGAATCTGTTTTTCTTGCAACTTCTATGGCTATATCGTGCCCTTTGACTTTAGTTATTCTGCCGATAGTAAATAGATAGCTTTCCTTGTCCATCTCACCTTGTCCATCTCACCTTTAAACGGATACTCTTCAACATCGATTCCATGATGTATAACGTTCATGGTATTTACTAATCCATAATGCTGTCTTTTTTGATATTCGCTTATCGGGACAAAATACATCCCAGAAGAAGATGTCAATGTTTCAGACCACTGCTTGAAAGATCCCTTGTCATGGGAGGGGATATGTAAGGTCATCACGATTGGCACAGGGCTTTTGAATATCCCCTTATAAATACGCTCCACAATTGCTGCATCATGTAAGTGAATTATGTCGACGTCACCCTCATATGCCCTTTCCAATACCTTAAAATGGTGCAGATGCATGCTTTTACGCTTCTCCGGAGTATCCTCGCTACAGTACTCACCGAAGCTTCGCTCGACAGTCACGAATTGTTCGCCGGTAACTTTGGAATCGCCAGAACAGGCAACAATCGAACGGTGACCTAAATTATGAAGTCCTTTATCAATATTATAAATGACTGTTTCTATAGGGCCATAGCCAAGATCTGGACTGATTGGTTGATTAAGAGTTGCCACCTGCAACACGGTTATCTTTTTATCTTGTTCCACACCGTCACCTTTCCCAATCTAAGCTGACATACTTTTCATTATTTTTCGCATCCATATTTATAGAACTCCAAATTGCTCCGCTTCGCATCTTCGTTTAAGCCCAAAGTCACAATACACGTCACAAGCATCGAAACTTCAAAAAAAGAAAATTACAATCCAAACAATCAATTATATCTTCCACCGCCAGAAGACCTTCTACCATCTCTGCTACTCCCGCAATTCCTACGGGATTTATTACCAAAACGCCCGGATCCACCAGTGCTACCGGAACCTCTTGAACTCCCGGATCCACCGGAACTTCCTGAATTCCTGTTACCCCCGGAACTCCTCGAACCCTCAGAACCTCTAAAACTTCTGGATCCTCTGGAACCACCAGAGCCTCCAAAACGTCCAGAACCGCCTCTCCCGCGATTAGACCGGTCCGGCTTATTCATCACCTGGATCTTCACTCTCTCAACATGGGGCGTCTCTTCTCTCTCAACCTTCAACGAGCGGTCACGCATAACTTTTGTAAAATTATCATAATCCCTTTCAGAAAGAATATTTACCGCCTTGCCTTCCTCGCCTGCTCTTGCAGTCCTTCCGATCCTGTGGATATAAGTCTTGCTTTCTCTTGGTATGTCATAATTATACACATGCGAAACACCCTTGATATCAAGGCCTCTTGCAGCGACATCAGTACATACAAGTACATACACCCTCTTCTGCGCATTAAACTGCTTCATGACACAGGTTCTCTTATCCTGTGAATACCCGCCATGTATGGCAAGAGCATCTATCCCGCTAAACTTTAGATTGCTTGCAACAAAATCCGTATTTCTCTGCGAATTGCAAAAAACCATGACCATTGCAGCACTCGTCTCTTTCAGCAGATGCACAAGCAAAGAGAACTTCAGGTTATCAGGAACATCATAATATACCTGCTCAAGCTTGCTGGAATCAATATAAGATTCTACAGACACCTCAACAGGGTCCTTCATATATCTCTGGGAAAGACGACCCACATCTCCGGATATCGTAGCTGAAAACAAGAGCGTCTGCCTATTGTGCGGACAATCCTTAGTTATCTTCTCAACATCTCTTATAAATCCCATATCAAGCATTCTGTCAGCTTCATCAAAGACAAGTATCTTGACGCGAGTCAGGTTGATACTCCTTCTTGAGATGTGATCAAGAATTCTTCCGGGTGTGCCTACAACAACATCCGCAGTTTTCAGTTCCCTGAACTGTGGGCCTATTGCCACACCGCCATAAACAGAAACAACTTTCAGGGGTTTATATCTCGAAAAACCTCTTAGAGATTCAGCAACCTGTTCAGCAAGCTCACGGGTAGGTGTCAGCACCAGTGCCTGAATACATTTATCTTTAGAACAATTCTGGATAATCCCGGAACCAAACACCAGCGTTTTTCCTGATCCGGTTGCAGATCCGGCGATAACATCCCGTCCTTCAAGAACAAGGGGAATTGCATCCCTCTGGATTTCACTTGGTTCAGTGAACCTCTGCTCATTTATTGATTTTATTAACGGCTCAATGAGACCTAACTTTCTAAAACTTTCCATAATCTATCACGATTCCATATACTTAAGTAGAAACAGTCTGACATATTGCAAATCGCACAGCATCAAGCCACACAGTCACAATTTAAACATAATATATTATATTATGAACAAATATCTTATTTTATAAACAATCTAGTAAATTTCACTCAACCACTCATATTGGATAATCAAGAAAAAAATATCTAAACAACTGTTTCCCTTTCTTTCAGATATAGTATGGAACAATAACTTTATAAATACAACACAAAAAAACCTATAAATACATGCGAGCAAAAACACAAAAACAGTACTTTAAGTACGATTATCCCATCCATACACTCAGGCAAAGCAAACCAGAGACCTAAAATGCACCAGAACAGAACTGGCAAGTGACCTAAACCGAAGCCACCAAAACAAAAAAATCAGTGCCCAAGCAAAGCGCCAGTGACCGTCTATACGCCAGAACAGACAAGTGACCTAAACCAAAGGTATACGGTCGCTCTAATCGCCAGCCTTTTATGAGGCTGTTATCCAGCCTTTCTGAAGGCTGACCAAAACCCATATATACCTCAAAATCCACCTTTTAATCAATGTTCAAAATACAAAAACAAAAATTCGCCAAATTCAGCAAACTAAAACTATTAAACACAGAAACAAAGGAGTGCGCAACAGTCATACCTGAATTCGGCGCAAATCTAAACGAACTCATTCTCGCCAAAAACAAAAAAAGCCACTCAATCATTGACGGCGACAAAACCTATAATGCCCTCGCCAAAAACAAGTGGTTCAAAAGCAGAAAACTATTACCCTACCCAAACAGGATAAACAACGCAACCTACACATTCCAAAAGAAAACATACAGCCTGCCAGTAAACTTTCCCGCGCAAAACCACGCCATCCATGGCCTCGTATACAACAAAAACTTCGAAATCAAAAAAACAAAGACTCTGGCGCAATCAGCAGAAGCAGACCTGCAATACAACTACAAAAACGAAACAGCAGGATACCCCTTCGCATTTCAGCTAAGAATAAAATACACCCTGACAAAAAAAGGTCTCCGTTGCACAACAACAGTCAAAAACACAGGAAAAGAAAAAATACCCATGGGCGACGGCTGGCATCCCTACTTCAAAACAAAAGGAAAAATCGACAACATCATGCTAAAACTCCCCACAGAAACAAAAATCAATGCAAACAAAAAAATGATACCCACAGGCAAAACAACACAATTTACCAAATTCTCAGAGCCAGCACAAATCAAAAAACAAGAAATTGACACAGGATTCATCCTGCCAAAAAAAGAAAGCATAAAAAAGACAGAACTCTACGATAAAAAACAGGACATCAAAATCATAATCTGGCAGGAAACAGGAAACAGGAAATACAATTATCTACAGGTATTCATCCCGCCAAAAAGAACATCAATCGCAATAGAGCCCATGACATGCAGCACAGACGCCTTCAACAACAAAGAAGGCCTCATAATACTAAAACCCAAAGAGATATTCAGCGCAAGCTACGGCGTATACCTCAAATAAAAAGGAAAGATACTATGCCAATCCAAAATCAGACATGCGAAAAGTGCGGCCAATGCTGCACCACCCAGAAAATACCCATAAATCTCTTGGACATATTCAGTATCAGTGCCTACCTAAAGATCACCCCCGAAAGATTTGTCCAAAAATACCTGAAACTAACAGAACAGCAAGGCGAAAAAACCTACATAATCAACCAAAAACCATGCCCTTTCCTAAAAGACAATCTATGTTCAATCCATGAAATAAAGCCAACAGCCTGCAAAATAACCCCCTGCCCAAAAAATCCAAAATACAACAAAATAAAAAAGATATACGGAACAACAACACTCAACTTCCTCATAAACTCAAAAAAAGACATACTTACTCACTTCATCACAGAAGAGCACACAGGCCATTACCTAAACAGCCACAGGAAATTCAGGCAATCCACAGCAGAAAAATACAAAGAACAAATAGAAAAAGACCTCAAAAACAAGCTACTCACACAAATCCTCCTAAAAAACATAATAAAGCTAAGCATACATCCTCAATTCCAGTCCCAAATCACAAAACAGGACAATTAATTATATATAGTCCATTAATCCAAATAATCTATATCATTCTAAAAAGGCGATAACTTATGACCAAAAAAACAAAAGACATTCAAGGCGCAGAAAATATCAAAAAAATACCAAAGCCGACAAAAAAAGCAGCCTCTCAGCCGCCAGCCACAGAACAAAAGAAAGGCTCAGCCCCGCAAATGTCGCCTGAGCAAAAAAAAGAGCAGGAAAAAAGGTTCAAGATTGCCCATAAATTCACAAAAAAACTGATTGAAAAATTCAAGCGCAGTGTGAAAGCAGTAGTCGTCTACGGATCAACAGCCACAGGCAAACACAAGAAAACATCAGACATTGACATCTTCGTAATCATGGACGACACCAAGATAGAGCAGGAAATTCCACAGGAAGTCAAAGACCGCATCTGGAACGAGATGCTAAAAATCGCAAAAGACACAGACAAAAACATAACCCTTCAGGCATTCATGTTCATAACAGAATTCTGGGAAAATCTCAGAACCGCAGAGCCTGTCCTGATAGCAATCCTTCGATCAGGCGTTCCTGTATTTGATGTAGGCATATTCATGCCTGCAAAAAGAATGCTCCAGCGCGGCAAAATCCCGACAACCCAGGAAGCGGTCCAGAAGAAAATCTCAGCTGCACCCCAGTTTGTTGATTATGCAGAGTCAAGAGTAAAATCCGCAGGCCACTACCTTGAGCAGGCGATGGCAACAGCAGGAAACGCTGCACTTATGTACATAGGTCGCATGCCCCAGAACAAAGAAGAGGTCCCCGGCGCCCTTGACGAATCCTTTGTGAAAGAGAAACTCTTGGAAGACCGCTATGTGCAGGACGCAGAAAGTATACGCAGATTCGCAAAAGAGATTGAGCACAAGAAAGGAAAAGACCTTGAAGGAATAGGTGCAGAAGTAGACAAGTACCTGAAAATGACAAACGTGTTTGTAAAAAGGATGCAGGATCTGATTAAGGAACTTGAACAGAGGCGCAAATCAAATGTGCTCATGAAAACCTACAAGACATTCCTCAAAGCCAACGTAGGCGCCCTGAAATACATCGGCGTCAAACCCCCTGAATCCCTAAATGACCTGCCACAGATCATGCAGAACAACTTCCCTGAACAGAAAGACCAGTATACAGACCTGTTCACAACACTCACAAAAAATCTCACACTAATTAAAAAAGGCAAAGCAAAAGCCATACCTGAGCGTGACATCTACCAGTTAAGAGAGCAGACAAAAACTTTTGTAATCCAGCTCGGCAAAAAGCTAAAATACCTGAAAGACAAAGGCGAGATCACTCCGCCAAAGGATTTGAGTACAGGCAACCACCCCACACTAAGCCCGCCTAAAGACCAAAAAAAGAAATCATAGTTGAGCAGGTTGACCAGGGTACAGTAGTACAGACATTCTAAGAACAAGACCGTCAGAAACAGGGGAGTAATATGACTTATCCAGGAAGACTACATAATTCTTCTAAAAGATATCAGGCAGCGCATCCTATCAGCCAAGTACGAGCACTGAAAGCAGTCAACAAGGAACTCATCTCACTCTACTGGGATATCGGGCAAATGATTATCGACCGCCAGGAAGGAAAGACATGGGGTAAATCTGTAGTGGAATAAATAGCAAAAGACCTACAGACAGAGTTTCCAGGAATCAGTGGTTTCTTAGCATCAAACTTATGGCGAATAAAGACATTCTACCAGTCATATTCAAACAACTCAAAACTCGCACCACTGGTGCGAGAAATTGGCTGGACTCATAATCTCATCATCATGGAGCGCTGCAAAGACGACACAGAGCGCGAATATTACATCCACATGACCCGCAAACTCCGCTGGATCAAGAACGTGCTGATACACCAGATAGAGAATCAGACATATGAGAAAACA
>QMVA01000059.1 GCA_003660865.1 Candidatus Nanohalarchaeota archaeon
GTGTTACTGACATACCTCAAAGGAATAAGGCAGGGATTGGTTCTCATGCCGCATAAAAGAAAGATTATCCCGATTATCGAGAAGAGAGATGCTGTTCAGAGAAAACTGTATCAGATATTGAACATGGAGGCGTATGAAAAAATTAGGTAAAACAATATGTTTGTCAAACCGTGCCTTGCTGCGTTCGATTTTTTCTTTTTTCTTTAATAACTTGTAAACTTCAGTTTCAAAGAATATACAAAATATAATCCCCGATAATTTGCATGTTTCTATATCTTCTTTCATGCCTGTTTTTTTAGATATATCATCGACCGATAGCCTTCAAAATGACCTGCGTAGCCTTCTTTGGGTCTGCTGCGCGAGTGATAGATCCGCCCACCACCGCAAGTTTCGCCCCGGACTTTATAGCAAGCGGCGCAGTGTCTGCTCTCATGCCGCCTGCAACACCCATTGGAATCGTTATGGTCTTCGATACTTTCTCAACCAGTGGGAATGGTATTTTTGCATTACTGCTTCGCATCTGCTCATCCACCGAAATATGAAACTCAATATAATCCGCACCCATATCCTCAAGCTCTTTAGCGCGCTTCACAGGATCTTTTATGGATATCAGGTCAGCCATAATCTTTACTCCGCATTTCTTTGCCATGTCAATCGCATCTTTCAGCACATTATCCCTTGATGCCCCGCAGATACCGATAATATCTGCCCCTGCCCGTGCTGCAATCTCCACTTCCTTAGAGCCGCATGAGAGTGTCTTTAAATCTGCAACAATTGTACTCTTGGGATGCTCGCGTCGAAGCACTCTCACAGCATCCATACCTGCGCTTTTTACCAGAGGGGTGCCTACCTCAAGCCAGTCTGCATTGCCTTGTTTTGCGCCGAAAGCTAGTTTCTTGGCTTCTTCAAGAATCCGAAGGTCAAGTGCGACCTGTAGTTTAGGCCATACTCCTTCATTCTCAGGTGTACTTTTCCTAACAGCAGGCAAAGCAGGGCTGTCTGTATACGTGCATGTAATTATCTTTGCATGTTCCTGCGCCTCCATAGCTGCCACAGGTATCTTCAACTGCTTTGATACTGCCTCAACTATGCTTCCATCATGTACGCGTACATAGTCCACACCAAGTTTTTCAAGCTCCTTTGCGCGCTCTATACTTGAATCCAGAAGATCTGCCATTATCTTCACATGATACTTCTTTGCTGCACCTACCGCATCTGTAACTGTGTGGTTGCCTGCATGCGATGAGACCGTGACTATATCTGCACCTGCCTGTGCTGCGATTTCTGTCTCCATATACCCTGTATCCATTGTCTTATAGTCTGCGATTATCGTCTTATATGGAAAATCCTGCCTCAACTCTTTTATTGCAGCAACACCGCAACTCTTTACAAGAGGAGGTGCGACCTCCACCCAATCACCGCTCTTTAAGTGCTCTTCTGCACATCTTTTTGCTTCTTTCAGTGACTCATAATTAAGCGAGACTATTCTTTTCGGCCATGCCTCACTTATACTTACATCAAGAGACATCAGTTTCCTTTCCTCAGGAATGCCTTCATTATCCCACCCGCGAAGCGCGTAGTATTCCTCAAGCATCTTTTGCATGTTAGCACTCTCGCCCTCAGCAGGCCCTTCCGGCATTGGCTCAGTGAATCTTTTCGGGAGTTGGTCGTCTTTTTTCGTGAACCCTGCCCTTATGTTGAATAGGCGCTCCACATTCCAGATGCGCTCACCTGCTTTTTTAAGCTCACTTTCATCAAAGTACAACCCTGTCGCAGTTGTCAGCATTCTTGCATAGATGTCTGTCTCATATTCAAATGTCTCAAACACCGCAAAAGTTGTGAACTTGCAGACAATGAGCGAATCAAGCACAGCAAAAATATTTTCAATATCGCGGACTTTCCTTGCCTTGTCTTTGTGCTCAAGATTGTCAAGATATCTGGGCATTGAAAGTACCTCTTGTGGTATCATGTATGCCCGCAAGTGGCATGCCCCGCGGTTCGAAGTCATGTATGCTAAGGCCTGTCCTTTCACAGCACGCGGGTCATAAGCCGGCAATTCAAGTCCTTTTACATTAATTGCAAAATCCTCTGCATTGAGCTTTTCTGCCATCCTTTTTGTTCCCTCTGCAAGAAGTGCGCCTATATCTTTTTTATAAGCAATCTTTTCAAGAAGTTCAAGTACTATTTTTGTATCACCGAACTCGATTTTCTCTTCAATCAATCCTTTTTGTGAGCATTCCATAGCAAAGCCGATAGTATTTCCCGCAGATACAGTGTCCATTCCCAGCTCATTGCAGAGATTATTTGCAAGCGCAAGTGTATTTTTGTCTGAGTGGCCGCACTGGACTGTGAGCGCCCAAGTACTCTCATATTCCGGGCCGTGTGTCTTTACACCCTCGATATTTGCGACTCTCCCGCACATTATAGGGCACAGTGTACATCCTGTTCTTTTCACAAGATATTTTTGCATAGTCTCTCCGGATATGTCTTCTGCCTTGTCATAGAATCCTTTCTGGAAATTGTTTACAGGCAGTATCCCGTGCTTGTTTATCGGGTTTGTAAGCACAAGCGTACCGAACCTTCCAAGCGAATCCCCCGTGACAGGATGGCCTTTAAGTATCTCAAGAAAGCGCATGTACTGCTGGCGGAATGCGTGCTTGTTTGCAGGCTCAATAGTCAGGGTGCCTTTAAGAGCAATTGCCTTCAGGTTCTTGGAGCCGAGTACTGCCCCGAGACCGCCTCTGCCTGCTGCGCGCGATGCGTCTATGATGATTGATGAATAAAGAACCATGTTTTCTCCAGCAGGACCGATGCATGCCACTTTCATATTGTCTTTTTCAAGAGTCTCTGTCGTCTCTGTGGTTGTCTTGCCCCAGAGATGGCTGGCATCTTTCAGTTTTGCGCAGTCATCGGTAATCTCAAGATATACAGGCGTATCTGACCGGCCCTTTATAATCACTGCATCATAGCCAGTCTTTCTTAGCTCATTTCCGAATGTGCCGCCCACATTTGAATCAAATATAGTACCTGTCTGTGGTGATTTAGATGCAAAACAGCAGCGCCCTGATGCCGGCGCAAGCCCGGTCAACGGCCCGGACATAATCACGACCACATTCTTTTCTGAGAACGGGTCTGTTTTAGGATCAAGGTTGTCAGTAAGTATTTTTACTGCAAGCCCTCTTCCGCCAATGTATTTTTGCATGTCCCCGGGATTGATATAGTCGTCTTTCAGTTGTTTTTTTGAAAGGTCTATACAGAGAATTTTTCCATCAAAGATTGTCATTATTACCAGCTCATTTAATTATTTGTTGACTTATCGGAAGTTAAAGAATCCACCAACTAATTGATATGAACTGGCTAAAATATTAAAAAGGTTTTGGCGGGTTTTATATTTTGCGGGGTTTTTCACTTGTAGGATATACTCTTATACGCAAAGCCAAAATCATAGAGAGAGTTTTAAATGTATTTATTAATATGTAGTCACATGCAAACTAAAATTTATACTTTAAGCAGACAGGCAGAGCCTCTTTATCCCTATGATGCGTTTTTTGAACTTATGATGAAGAAAGCAGGCATACCTGATGGGATTCAGAAAGAGGAGGATGCAAAAACGTATCAGGATTTTTTTAATAAAAATTACAAAGTGGACCTAATAGGCATGCGTTCTGATAATGATATTGACGTAAAAAACAGTTTTGTAAGTGCAGCAAGAACACTCGTAACTAATCCCGAAAAACATTACAGGAAGACATTGTCAAAAATATATCTGGCTAGTATCCAAAATACAGATTATAATGTAATGCCCCGCCATCAAATGATACCTTCGCTTCTTACTACGACACATATTGGCGAGATTAAAGAGAATGATTACGATACTTATCTGGAAGCAGACACAGAGAAAATGGTATGGCTATGGCCCGATTTACCCAAATGGCTGAAAGAGTTTTTTTCCTGAATAAATACATATCCATCGAAACATATTAATTGTTTTGTCTACTTCTTATTCTTGGATTTTATATTGCGCTTTTTTTAACCAAAATATTCATGAATTTTAGCGCTTTAGGGGTGTGATAGATATAAAAGAACTAGACTACTTGCTTGTTTTGAGAGCGCTAAAAGATATCCCGTTCAGTGTCGGGCGCAAACTCCTCATAGATTATCTGAAAGGAAGCGAAGCAAACAAATCCATCCTCAAAAACAGGCTCCACCTCCTCGACAGTTTCGGGACAATGATATATGAAGATGACGAACTTAACCAGATAATTGACAGCCTCATCCTTAACGGCATCATTACCATAACTTCTGTTGACGGCAAGAAGTTCTGGAAAGTTCTTGAGCTGAGCGCCAAAGGAAAAAAAGAGCTCGATCACCCGACCCTGTACAAAAGAAAGCTTTCATTTCATTTCAGGGATGTGAAAACTGAAATCACAGATGAGGACAAAAGAAAGTTCAGTGTATTTGGCAGCTTTCTTCATTCATTTAATGATGAGCAAAAAAAATCCATAATTTGCGACAACATACATATCCTATGCCTTGCAGGCGCAGGCTCCGGCAAGACCACAGTGCTCACCAAAAGGATCGAGTTTCTTGTCAATTATAAGCGCATTGACTCAAAAAAGATTCTTGCGATTACGTTCACAAGGAAAGCGCGCATGGAGATGATGAGGCGCATTTCAAAGATGGGACTCACCGAGAGTGTAAAGGTTGAGACATTCAATTCATTCTGTGAAAAGATTTTAAGAAAGCACAATGACATAGTCTATGATAAGCCAGTGCGAGTGGTTACTTACAGGGATAAGATCAAGATGATTCACCGTGCCCTTACAAGCCTCGGACAGACTATGAGCCAGGCAGTAGATGTTTATTTTACCACCGCCCAAAAAAGAGGAAAAAGTGATGACCAGCTTGCAAACATTTTTCTGAATGACTGTTTTTTTATCAGGGATTATTTTAAATTCAGGAACAAAAAGATTGACGCATCCTGTTTTGAGACATCAGGAAACAGTGACGAAAGAAGCACGAAGATAGTATTTGCAGTATGCAATTATATTGAAGCATACATGAAAAAGCAAGGGCTTCGCGATTTTGCAGACCAGTTGGTAGACACCATTGCACTTTTCGAAAAACACAAAGAACTCATACCGGAATATGAGCATGTGCTCATTGATGAGTATCAGGACGTCAACTCAACACAGATAAAGCTGGTTGATATCCTCAAACCCCCTAATCTCTTTTGCGTGGGTGACCCGAGGCAGTCAATATACGGCTGGCGAGGATCAGACATAAGATATATCCTGAATTTTGAAGATAAATACCCTGCCTGCGAAGTCATCACACTGACAAAAAATTACCGTTCCACAAAACACATAGTCAACGTAATCAACACCTCCATCCACAATATGGGACTTGCAGACCTTGAATCTTCAATAGATGGTGATAAGGATGTCAAGCTTCTGAAATTTAGCTCTGAAGCTGCTGAATTTGAATTTGTGGTGCAGAAAATCATTGCATCAGGGATTCCGAAAGGTGAGATTTTTGTGCTTGCGCGGACCAACAGGCAGCTAAATGAGCTTTCAGATATTTTACGCGCGCGCAGGATAAAGCATATCGTCAGGAGCGATGAGATGAGAAAAAGCATATCCTCTGGTATTGATGACGTGACTCTTGCAACAATCCACGCAATCAAGGGTCTTGAAGCAGAACTTGTCTTTGTTATCGGGTGCAGTTATGCTAATTTCCCATGCAAAGGAAGTGAGCATCCGGTAGTGGACATGGTAAAAGTAGAAGAATATGATAAAGAAGAGGAGGAGCGCCGCCTATTTTATGTTGCGATGAGCCGGGCAAAAAAAAGCCTGTATCTCTCGTATTCAGGCAGCAGGCCAACTTATTTCATTAACAGTGATATGCTTGGCATGATGGATGCAAAGGAGCTGAAAGTACAGGTAAAAAAGATGGCCAATACCGGCTTTCCGGGAGATGTAGTCAGCAGGCTCAAGAACTGGAGGCGCGAAGTCAGCAATGCCATGGGCGTTCCTGCATTCATGATAATGCATGACAGGACCATTGCAGAACTTGCAGATGTCATGCCGAAAAGTACCGATGATCTATCGCGCATCCATGGTTTCGGACCTGTCAAGATAAAGAAGTACGGAGACGATATTTTGGATGTTGTCAACAGGTAAATGCGCTTTTTTTTGGATGTTATTTACTGTCTGTTTTTCGCACTGAATAGAGGTGAATATATTTAAGTGTTTGGGAGTATTAGTTTTTTTGAGTTTTATGGATACAATAAGTCGTTACACATTTTCAATTGGAGAAAGTAAACGGCAGGGACTGTGTATTGAAGTTCATAGAGGCATACGGGGGAGGTCGCCTATTTTGCCAATTGAAGTTAATGGAGTGATTAACCCTGAACTTACTGGATTGTATGAGCGGTGGTTGTCTGGGGAAGATGAAGATGGGACGAATGAGCACTTCATTAATATAGGGCTTGTGGATGAGAATGGTGGTTATACCCCTGAGAGTAAAGCTCTTATTGATTATATGCTAATAACTTCTGATTCTCAGTTGGGGGGCTTACAGGCTGCACTCCAAGAGATAGATGATAAATACCGTATAACTCCCACAGACGGTTCCGGATTGAATACAATTCTGGTTTCAGGAGTGGAGTCACAAATTACAGAATTAGATGAGGACCATTTTAAATATAGTTGACGTCGTTACTAAATGGACAAACTCTACCCAAAACCAAGAGACGTCAATCTATATGGTGAAGACATTTGTCCAAATAGTTATGTCTTCAACTATACATTCCTTCCGTGTGCGAGGAAAGGACTCTTGAAGCTCTCTCGGAACTTGAGAGAAATATGAGATTATACTATATACCTATTTTAGCGTCAGAGAGTACTGGCGTGAACCCTGCTTCTAATCGGCTGTTTGGCACGTTACTGAGGCACTTAAGAAATTAGTACATGAAAAGTATGTAAAATCAGAAGATATACGAATTAATATTAAAGGACATAAATCGTGGAGTTTTCTCTACACTACTACGAATTTGGGTAAAGAATATCTGAAATCTGTCGCAGGCCAAGTAGAGACGGTTGAAGATGTGCAACAAATAGAAGGTGCTCATGGTTCAACAGAGGAAGAAGATCCACAGACGGAATATATCTGTGTTGATGCTTCTGATGATTCCTGTGATACTTTATATTCTGCGGTTCTTGGAGAATTCGATGATTGTGTTGATGATTCTCTCCTGAAACTGAATATTAATGGCACAAAATATCCTGTATTATATACGTCTCTTGGTAAACGCGAGAGTTATTCGGGCGCAGTTTATGTAAGAATTAGTGATGAGAATGCATACTGTGCTGGATATGTGAATGAATCAGATAAACTTATAATAAGTCCCGAAGGAATGTATGCTCTTCTTGTCAAGGGGAATGTGGACAACATCAGAAATCTTAGTATGAGAAAGGTTACTGGGGTCTTTGATGGCTTAACCGGGACTTTCCGGGATATGATGGGTGATGAGATGCGCGGTGTTGCTATGCAAATGAAGGATGGCATATATAGAAATGTCCGGGAACTTGCATCTGGTAAGGGTCATCTGAAACCCGATGGGCAATTGTTTGTTGCTGCTTTAAGTGAATTATTTGAAAGAGAACGTATCTCTCTTCTGGATGGCGCAGATAAAAGAGAGATTGTTCCCGACCCAGAATTTGATATCAGTAAATATATACCGAGAAATGATGTCGAACCAGAGGATAATCCGCCAGATAGCCCTGAGAATCCTCAGGGAGGAAAAATGACCCTTGCAGATAAGCAACATTGGCTCAAAGAGCAGGGACTATAAAACAGTACAAGAATCAGAAAGACAGACACTCTATCTAAAAAGCAGCGCAGAATTCCTAACAGTTCATCTCTCAAACGCCAGCTCAA
>QMVA01000060.1 GCA_003660865.1 Candidatus Nanohalarchaeota archaeon
AGAACTCATTTTATCCGTTACTTTTCTCATTTCATTAAAAAACGTATCAACAACCGACGAATCCCCATCAAGAATAACGCCAATCTCTACCAAATTTCCATCTTTATCTCGATGTTCATCTGTAACCGTATTCCTTAGCTGTCTCGAGTATGTACCAATTACCTCCCTGACAGCAGCATAGAATTCATCCGGTCCTCCAACATCTTCCACATGCCTAGTATCAATATTGGAGATACAATAATCTATTTGGGTATGACCACTCATAAAGAACAATCACACACGCAAATACTTATAAACTTTTCGACTAACTCAATATCTATGCCAATAACAATCCTCCGCCTAGGCCACCGCCACTATCGCGACCAGCGCTTAACAACCCACGTCTGCCTCACAGCAAGAGTCTTAGGCGCAAAAAAAGTCATCTTATCCGGCGAAAAAGACGAAAAGATAATCAACTCCGTAAAAGACATAAAAGAGCGCTGGGGCGGCGACTTTGAAATAGAATACCAGAAAAACTTCAGAAAAGTAATCAAAGACTTCAAAGGCAAAAAACTCCACCTCACAATGTACGGCCTCCCGATTCAGGACAAGATAAAAGACATAAAAACACAAAAAGACTTATTAATCATCCTCGGGAGCGAAAAAGTCCCGCCCGACATCTACCACATGGTAGACTACAACATATCAGTAGGCTCCCAGCCCCACTCAGAAGTCGCCGCACTCGCAATCCTCATGCACGAATACTTCGAAGGAAAAGAACTAAACAAGGACTTCAAAAACCCCAAAATAAAACTAAAACCCTGCAAAGCAGGCAAAGACATCATAGAAACTTAACAGAACCTTTTCTCCGTCTACCCGATGGCTCCCCTTCGCGCAAAATCTTGTATATTGTATCATTTTTAAGATGCTTGGCTATCGTATCAACAGATTCAGGCACAACATATTTCTTCCATGCATCACTCTCTTCTCCATTCTCAAAAAAAGCTCTCCTGACATCAGATGATGATATATTCCTTCTACCTCTGCTTTCATGCCTGTATCCCGTCAGTTGCGCCAATATTTTATTATATCCATTATCTGCCGTAATGTATACAGAATGATTTGGTATTTTATCTTTCACAACCTTTAAAGCACCAGCCATCGCTACCGGATTTTTTCCATCAAACGCAATAGGAAATATATCCAGACCACAAATGTCGAAGTTATCAATGATTTCCACACGTTCTCCATAACTGAGTGGGTTATACCAGTCGCGTCTTTTTGTCTCAATCAATCCAAGATATGCTTTTCCGCCCGCTTTATCTGCCAATGATGTCACTAATTCCAGAAGTTCGCGATGCTCTTCATGTGCTGGTTGCAACCGCCCAATAGCAAAATAATCCATGATTTCAATAAACCACTTAACTTTAAAAATTTTTGCAAAAACATACATTCACTTCTTAGAAAGCAGCACCACACGGCTCCTCTCATCCTCATCCCTGAACTCATATCCAAGCTCCTCATTCAGCCTGCGCGCCATCTCGCGAACCTCATCATGCCGCGGCATAGCCTCCTTCCCGAGCCGATACATAGAAAACCCGACCCACATATACGCCTTAACCTCCACAAAATCAGCATTCGTCCTCTCGATAAGCCGTGCATACTCACGAAAATGATTATCATTCCATCCCTTGACCATAGTCAACCGCACCGCTTTCTTGCACGAAAAAGAAGGCATCACATCAACACTCTCATTAAGCCTCTCCCAGAAATCAGGCAACTGCGGCGCATCAACCATTCTATACACATCCTTAGTAGGCCCGTCCAGAGACAAATAAAGCTGGCTCGGCTCATCCATCCCTGAAAGTGCAGAAGGAACCTGCCCGTTAGTAACAAGAAACACACTCATCCCTCGCCTCTTGAACTCAGAAACCAGCTCAGAAATCTTAGGATAAAGCGTAGGCTCTCCCGCAAGCGAAATCGCAACATTTACAGGGTCTTGTGCCTCTCTCCACTTTTCAATATTAGTCCCCGAAAACCCCTTGAACCCCGAAAGCAATTTCCTCTGCGCCGCAATGCACCCATCAGCAATATCAGAAGGCTCATCAATCGAAACATCATCCATACAATTAGCAGCAGTCTTATCAACCGCCCTCCAGCAATACACGCACCTGTTAGTGCAATAATAAAGCGCAGGACTCATCTGAAGGCACCTGTGCGACCTGATGCCGTGAATCTTCCCATAAAACTTCTCCTTATAGCACACCCCCTCATCGCGCAAAGACTTCTTGGTCCATTCGCATATCTTGCATCCCGAATGCGCCCCCGCAAGTCCATAATGCTGTTTAAGAAAAAGCTCGCGCATATTACTCATCTTGTCAGTATTCCTGTCAGCCATAACTAATATTAGCGCAACAAAAATTTAAAGACAAAGTAAAACACTGCCAAATAGGCTGGTACTGTATGACACGAGCATAGACCGATCAATACCTATATAAATTTAAGCCTTAAAGGTAACAACACAAAATAGATGGTGTTTTTCATGGTAAACACAGGACAAGCAAGAACTTTACTAAAATATATCAAATCACATCGTGATTGTATGCTCTCTGTATGTGCAGCGTTATATCATGAGCCTATTACTTTTAGTGATTTTGACGGAGTATATAATGAAATCTTCGATGGTAATGCCCCTGAAACTATCGATTCTGGTGAAAATTTTCGTAATTATTTGATTAAAAAACGAATTATAAAGGAACGATCTGTTAGTGGTAATCTCGAAAATGGCGTCGCTTTGACAGATGAAGCAAAAATGGCTTATAAAAATTATACTAATGGTTCTAAAGTGAAATAATTTTCAAAACCAAATACCTAGAAAAACATCCATTAAGTAAAAAGCGCCACAACCCACTACTTAACCTGGACTTCCAAAAAATCATGCGCAAGCACGCTATTCCGAAACACCTTCCGCGCATCATCCAAAAGCTTCTTCATACCCAAATCCCCATCCTGGTACCGCCTCGATATATGCGTCAAAAAAAGCTTCCTGACATTAGCACGTTTAGCAATCTGTGCCGCCTGCCTTGAAGTAGTATGCTTATAATCCCCTGCCTTCTCAACAAAATCACCCGAGAACGTAGAATCACAAATCAGCACATCAGCATCCTTCGAAAACTTCACAACATTCTCACAATACTTAGTATCCCCAGTATACACAATCTTCCGGCCCTTCTTTTTCTCAATCACATCGTTAGGACGAACCCTTTTCCCCTTGTACACAACATCCTGCCCTGCCTTCAGCTTTCCGATAAGCAGTCCCGTAGACAACCCGAACTTAGTCGCCTTCTCCATATTAGCAGAAAGTCTCTCCTTCTCCAGAAACACATACCCAAGCGCACGCACATTATGCTCAACCCGGAACGGCACAATCTCATACTCCCCGCAGTCAACCCTGTCCCCCTCCTTAACCTCGCGCACAACAACCTCAAAACCGCGGAAATAATACCCCACAGTCAAAAGCTGCTCAACAAACTTCTTACTCTCCTTCGGCCCGTAAACATAAAGCGGCTCACGGCGCCCCTCAAGACACATAGTCTGGATGAGCCCAAGAATCCCTGCAAAATGATCTGCATGCCAGTGCGAAATAAAAATCCTGTCAATCTTCATAAACTTCAGCCGAAGATTCATAAGCTGCCTCTGCGTCCCCTCCCCGCAATCAAAAAGCAAGCGCTCATCATTATACATCATAAAGATAGACGCAAGATTCCTATCACGGGTAGGCACCCCCGACGAAGTTCCGAGAAACACAATCTTAATCATAAAAACCACAACATTACAATAGTATACCAAATCATATCCACTTACAACAAACAATAGAACACAAAACTTAAAATATCATTGTTTTGAAGCTGCAGAAAACCAAGATACTAATCAACACAACCGGATATTCTGAGCACATTTGCTTAATCGGAGTAGTAACAAATTTAATATTATCTATGTGTATTTCAAATTCATGAATGATGTGATAAGATATTTAGTTGAAAATCAGAACTTCATAACTGATAGGCAAACTCATTCTGGGAAAAGAGTTTTAGCGAAAATTGACCAAACAGTGATTGGAAAGACAGGATATATAGAATGGAATCTCGGCATTTACAAAAATAATGAAAGAAACACAGCTAGATTAAAAGTAAATGGTGAAAATAAAGCTATTTTTGTTGATGAACATATGAGATATAACCGAATTGGTCTAAATTTAACGGATATATTGTTCGATGAACTTACCAATGATGGATACGAACAGTTAATAGTTCTTGGTGTAAAAGAAGACAAAAAAGTATTCTATGATAAAACATTTGAAACACTCAAAGCATCTATGAAAATTAATTTTTACAATGTTGAAAAGAAGCATTTCTCTTCTACATTCCCTTCTCTTGAGATGACATATTTCCTTTACGATGTTACAATATAGGATTACCCTATGGATTGTCACAAATATTTTCCTAAATAAACGTCTGCCTTTATTCCAAGCGCTAAAAACACAATCTTAATCATAAAAACAAATAGAACACAAAACTTAAAATATTAAACCCGCAGAAATCGAAAATATATAAACAGCAAAAATCAAAAAACAACTGGACATTATGCAATTCAAAATAATATCATCAATAATAATAGCACTTGTAGCAGTGATACTCCTCTTTGCAATAGTACAGATGTACTCCACAGAATCAACCACATCCATGATCTGCAAACTCCACAAAAACGTAATAAGGCACATCCCCCTACCAGGCTACGCCAACCAGCCCCTGCCTGACGGATGCTCCGAAGATCCTATTGAAGAGCGCATAGAAATAAAAGAAATGACAAACAGCGAACTGTCACACTACATAGTCAAATGCTGGAAAAAAGCAAAACAGGGCATGTACGGCAAAAAACTCGAATGCTACGAACTCTACGCAAAAAAAACAACAGAGCACATAAACGAAAGCACAGTAACCGCCACCTTTAATTCAGAACAATGCGATTTCATATCAAACAACTGGCTCGATATTGAAAATGAATCATATTCCTGCGGCACCGAAAACAAGATAATGTGGAAAATGACCGAAACAATAGAAAACAAAACAACCATAATCCTAAAATATAATCCTTTAGCGCACTGGGTTGAAGTAATATGACAAAAAACAGAAAAGGCCTTACACTGGAAATGCTGGCGAAATTGATGATTGGCATAGTCATAACCGTAATAGGCATCGGTCTCGTAACCAATTTTCTCGGCATCAATTTAGACATTCCCGGCATGCTAAAAGACAGCACCAAAAACGTGCTGAGAGGCTCTTACGTAGACCCTCACGTCAGGCTCGAAGTCATAAACGACACATATACAGAAGAAAGAATCGCAAAATACATCAAGACCTGCTGGGACCTTACCCGTGACACAAAGCAGGACAGACCCTGCTTTGCCCTACAAGGCAACTTCTCACAAATAAATGATGCAGGCATCCTTTCAATACTCAAAGAACTAGACCCCAAAGTGCCCAGCCGCACAAACATCACCGCCCAGTTCGCCGCAACCGACATAGTACACATATACTACGACTTCACAGACGACATAATCGACGTAAAAAGCTAGATGAACTGCCCTCCTTTGAAAAGGGTGGCTTCCTGATTCATTGACATAAAACCCTAAGCCGCTTGATCCACTGCTTCTTCAGCAATATTACAGCAATGATACGCGATACTCAACATATTGGTTGAGGATATTGATCATTATAAGAAAGATATATCTTTCCCGAAAAAATGCAAAACTAATGAGGACAAAATAAAATATCTTGCAGAATTATTTGAAAAAGAATTGATAGATAAATTTCGAAAGCATCTGAGTGCTGAAAAATTGAGAAGAAAACACGAGAATGAGAAACTGAAACCGCGAACAAAAGAAGATGCAAAGGATAAGTTGGATAAACTCATAATGATAAGCAACTGGTTTTCCAAAAAAATTGAGGCACCGCTACAGAAAATAAATAGATATTTTGAGTTGTTTACAGGGTCAGATGGCGCACATCTTACAAATAACAAACTGGAAGGCTATTTTGGAGTTACACTCAATGGATCACAAAAAAAAGGATTTCATTCAGACAAAGCATTTGAGAATTTTTCTAAATTTAGAAAACTTAGGCAGGCGGGAACGAAAATATTTGAGCCAATGCCAATATCAACATTGGCAGTGATTTTTGGGATAATCGCGGCTTTGCCACTGATATGACAAATGCGGATTCACGGGAAATTTGGGATTTCATGTTAGCGATGGCTATGTGTTTCCTGCAAAAATAAGGTATCTGGCTCTATGTTTAGTGGTATAAATTCTAAAATATGACAAGACATTTGCATGGAGTGTGGTCTCAACTCAAAGAGAGGTATAATATTGCTGAATTTATCATTATAGTTAAGGTCGTTACTATATGGACAAACTTAGCCAAAAACCAAGAGACCTTAATCTATCCTGGTGAATCTTCGATTCACTGGATCCTAAAATTGCATGGCAATTTTAAGGATATGGTGAAGACATTTGTCCATTTTTGGCTTTGCCAAAAAGCTTGGCATGTAAATGCCATGAAATAGTTATGTCTTCAACTATAATATGGCGAAAATATACGCATATTCACGGAAAAAATTTTCATACCCATCATCCGCAGAAATATTTAAACATTAAAAGCAAAATATACACATGGCAAAAAACCTCAAATCCTACGAAAAAATAGTCGGCAAAGACATCATAAACGAGATACATATAAGATCAGAAAAACTATCAAAAAAAAACATCGTCTGCATCAACTCAACCTACCAGGGCGGCGGCGTAGCAGAGATACTAAACAGTCTCGTATTCCTCTTTAACGAAGTAGGCATAAACTTCGGCTGGAGAATACTCCACGGCTCCCCCGACTTCTTCACAATAACAAAAAAATTCCACAACGCATTGCAGGGCGAAAAAATAAACCTGTCAGCAAGAAAAAGAAATGTATATTTAGAACTAAATCGCCGCTTCTCAACCTACACACACCTGAAACACGACCTTGTAATAGTCCATGACCCCCAGCCCCTGCCACTAATCAACTACTACCAAAAAACACAGCCATGGATCTACAGATGCCACATAGACATCTCAACTCCAAACCCGCTAATCTGGAACTACCTCAGGCCCTTCATAGAAAAATATGACCGCTTAGTCATCTCAAAAGAAGATTACGTGAAACACGACCTGAAAATACCCCAAAGCATAATCCAGCCTGCAATAGACCCGATATCCCCCAAAAACGAGGCATTATCAGAACAGACAATCAAGAAATACCTCAACAAACATGGCGTAACCTTAGACAAGCCAATAATATCCCAGATTTCAAGATTCGACAAATGGAAATGCCCGACAGAAGTCATAGAAATATTCGAACAAGTCAGGAAAAAAACAGACTGCCAGTTAGTCCTGTTGGGCTCATTCGCATCAGACGATCCCGAAGGTCAAAAAATGTTCGAAAAAGTAGTAAAAAAAGTAGAAAAAAGCAAACACCGCCCAGACATAAAACTACTCCTCATCGAAAGTGATATATTAGTAAACGCACTGCAAAGAGCATCATCCGTAGTCATCCAGAAATCATCCAAAGAAGGCTTCGGGCTGGTAGTCTCAGAAGCACTATACAAAGGCACGCCCGTAGTAGCCTCAAAAGTAGGAGGCATACCTCTCCAGGTAATCAACGGCGTAAACGGCTATCTCCACAACCCGGACGACATCAAAGGTTTCGCAGACAGCACAATAAAACTCCTAAAAGACGAAAAACTAAGGCAGGTATTCGGCCAAAACGGAAAACAACACGTAATCAACAACTTCTTAATCACAAAACTAATGCTCGACTGGCTAAACATCTTCGAAAGATATTTAGGATAA
>QMVA01000061.1 GCA_003660865.1 Candidatus Nanohalarchaeota archaeon
AGGGCGTTCTTTGCGTACGAGTTCTCGAGGTGGGCTCCTGTGCCGAGCTCGATGCTTGAGCAGGTTATCATGGAGATCCGCGAACGCAAAGGACTACCAAAGAGGCTGCCGAGAATCGAAGACTTCGTCGGCTTCTAGGAGTTTTTTATTTTATATTTATTTGCTATGAGTATTGTTTAGTATGGTTGTTTGGTTTTAAGGTCGTTAATGGGAGGCGTGTTGTTGAGGTTGGAGAGTATAGTAGTGGTAAGTGTTCTACTTATCGATTTTTGAGTTTTAGTTTTGGGTGTTTTGTATGTTTCTTCTTGGGGATTTTCTGATTTGGTTCGAGGATTGAGGAAACGTTGTTTACTATGTTTTTGATGTCGATGGGCTGTTTGTCTTTGGGGCGTTTTGTCCCGAGGGTGTGATTTTGCAGTATCGAATAGGAGTTTTCTGCCTGCAAAGGTATGTCTTGTCGATCTTGGGGTTGGGTGTTGTTGGCGTGTGTAAACAGGGTTCTCCTGAGAAATGAATTGGCAGAGCTTGTAGGCAAGCTAGGAAGTATGGGAAATTTGCCGACGGTGTTGTTCTGGTTTCTACCAGGAAGCTTGAGAAAGTGCATGTTTGTATCTTGGAGAAGTGTTATGACTTTGTGATCGACTGTTTTTGTTCCTTCTGATTTATTTTGTATATCTGTCTTAGAAAAATTTATTGAGAAATGGTTCGAATCAATTAGGCTATAGGCTTATTTGGAAAGGACATGGTAGTTTTTGTCTACTTTATGAAAACTTTTTTGTTTAACTTGTTTTGGACATGATTATGACGATAGATAGAGTATATTCTTTTTATATTTTTGTGAATAAGATTAATGGGTCATAGATGGAGAATGAAGATAGTAGTTATTTTACAAGACATTCGTTGTTTGCTTTTGTTTATGCTTTTTATCTAGGAGATTTATTTGAGGATTTTGATGAGTTGAAAGAGTTTATTTTTTCTCTTAGAAATGTGGATATTGTTGATGATTTTGTGGATTTTGATAGAATTTTATCTGGATATAAGGAGCATTTTGATTTGTTTTCGAGTATTTTGGCTGAGTCTCTTTTAAAAATTCTTGATGATGAATATGTTTCGTCTGAAAAATTTTTAATTGCTTCTGTAAAGTTTTCTGATAATATAACCGTTAATTTGGATAAGTTAAGTAATTTTAAGGTTGGTATAAGGAAGGCTTTCTTATTTATTCATAAAACTGGTATATGTATTTTGATCATAATATGTGAAAGTAGAAATTATCTTGATTTTCAGGAATTCTTTGATTTTACTCATTTAAATGAGGCTAAGTTAGTTAATTATAGTTTAGCTTCGTCTTTGGAAGATTTCATAGATATATTCAAACTTGATAATGATGAAATGTCGTTTGAAGATTTAATTTCTTTATATTCGGATTTTATAAGATATATTTTCTGGAGTAAAATAAGGAATAAAAATATTAAAAGTATAGATGATTTATATAATTATGTCGAGTATAATTATGATCATTTTTATAGGCTAGTTTATTTTATTCCTTATGAGAAAAAATCTATTAAAGATTTTTTGTCTTCTAGAAGTTATGAGATATATTCTCTTCTTATGAGTGAAGATGTTGACATAGTTAGGAAGTTTGCTCCTTATGTTGTTGACGAAGTTTTTGATAATAATCTTTCTTTTGAGGAGGATAAAGCTTTTTATGTAGAGCAGGATCTTTCCTTAACTGTTTTTTCTCCTATGTTTATAGATTTTCTTATTGAAAAGTATGGGGATTATGAGGAGACGTTATATCAGTATCTTTTAGAGGATATTGTTTATTTCGAAATTATAATTTTATGGGATTTGGTATTAGATATAGTGGATTATTTAATAAATGATATTTTATATAATAAGAAAATTTTTCCAAGTAGTATTGCTGATATAGAACATAATATTTTATTGATGTTAAATGAATTTTATGGTATTAGAACTTTTAATAGTCAGGAAGATGAAGAATTTATAAATATAGCTAAAGAAAAGCTTGGAATAGCTAATAAATATAACAATGTAAGAGAGAAACTGAATTTACTTGAGACTGTATCTAATATGAGTTTTCAGGAATCTTCTCAAATTTACCAAGTATATTTAACTATTATTTTTGGAGCTTTTACTATCGGACAAACAATTCTTGCAATTCTTGCAATTATTTTAAATAATATAATATCATCTATTATTTTATCAAATTTATCAATTTTAGCAACAATATTTTTGGGGCTTATTTTTATTAGAAAGTGGTTAATTAGTAAAGATAAAATTTCGAAATAGTTTAAAAGGAGTTTTTCATAATATTATTGAGGAAAATGCCTCGTAAACGTATTTATAATCCTCGTACACGGCGATACTATAAACTTCAAGAGAGATCTAGTCATAAAAGACGTAGAGGACAAATTAAAGGATTATGGAAACCTAAGAAAAAATAGAAGAGTGGATTTAAAGTTGAAAATTGTTAAAAGCATGTTTTGCTCGTGATATAGGATCTATGGTTTTCTTCTATTCGTATTCTTCTGGGTGTAACTGTTTTTTGAGCTGGTAGATCTCGTCTTCTATCTCGTCTAGGGCTTTCTCGATCTCCCAGTCTTCCTCTGTCATGTATTCGAGGACTATTGTTTTTTTGAGTATTTTGCCTGTTTTGTAGTCGATTTTGGCTCTCAGGCCAGGCCTTAGGATTTTGTGTTCTGATGCCTTGTCTATTAGTTGTTGTGCCTGTTTTTTGGTGAGTCCTTTTTCTTTTTGTAGGATTTCTATTAGCTGGTCTTCTGGTATGTTTTTCGTGGTTCTTGCCTCGTAGATTTGCTGGAAGAGCTGTCTTAGTTGTTGTTCTTCTTGTACCATCTTGTTATTATTTTTAGGTTGTCTGTGTCTTTTATCCATTCTGCTTCCCTCGATAGTAGTTGTTGTGCTTTGCTTACAAGCCAGTTTTCTGGTATGTGGCTTGGGGGTGTTCTTGCTTTTACTTCTTGTCTCTCCTGTGGGGTTAGTTGTCGTCCGCTGTATTGTTGGTATATTTGTAGCATTTGGTGGAATCTGTGTTCTTTCCATGTGCCGATTGGCTGGGTGAGGACTATGTCTTTGAAGAGCTGTATTGCTTCTCGGCTTCGCATGGCTAGTCGAAAATTGGCTGTAACTCGACCCGTCTTACTGATGTGAAGATAAGATATTCTTATTCTCGTTAATAGGGGAAGGGAATATTCTTCTTTTATAAGTGTCTCGATTATTTTCTTTTCTTGTTTTAGAGCTAGCGGGCTGGAGGTAAGAGGTGATTATCAATGTATTTTTTAGAGAAGTATTGTGTTGGCTGTATTTTTTGTCCTTTGTGTTGTCTGAGTTGTTGTAGTGTTTGGCGGGGTATGTGTTGGGTTATGTCTTTGCTCCTGTTTATGCCTATGATTAGTTGTAGGCGGTTTTTGGCGTAGCTGAATGTTGTGTAGTCTTCTTCTAGGAATGTGGTTTTGAGGTGTTGTTTTGCTAGGTTTGGGTCTTGTAGGGTTGCTGGGTGTAGTGGTGGGTCGGTTAGGGTTTTTCTTCCGGGTGGGAGTCCTGCTGCGACTAGTAGTCTTGCGGTTAGGGTGTCTGTGTAGACGTCGAATCCTGGTTTGCCGGGTTTTAGTATTTTTGCCCAGCCTCCGAGTGCTTTGGCTGTGTCTATGAAGGTTTTTATGAGTGCTGGGTCTTGGTTGACGTATCGGAGCGTGGTTGCTGTGGGGTCTTTGGTTTTCTTTATGTGTCCTTCGTTTGGTGCGTGTGTTTATTATGGTGCTATATTTCTTTACCGTACATAACTGCTTCTTTTATAATGCCTATTTCTTTTTTCTTTTTTTCGAATTCTTCTGGTGTATAACATAGTATATCTAGTCCAACTTTGGGGAGTGTTTTTGATTTGTATAGTATTTTGAGTATATGTGTTGTTCTTTGTGTGAAGTGTATGTTCTCGAATTTTTTTGATATAACTATGAGGTCTATGTCTGAGGTTTTGAGGTGAGTGCCTTTTGCACGTGACCCGAAGAGTATTATTTTTGCGTCTGGAAAGTGTTTTCTTATCTCTTCGGCTATTTTTGTGACTTCTTGGTTGTTCATTTTTCTGCGAGTTTTTCTTCGCAGAAGCTTAATATTTTCTCTGCTTTTTTGAGGTGTTCTTTTGCGATTTTCTCGTTGTATAGTAGGGCGGGGACGCCGTTAGCTGCATCTGGGTAGCGGGCGACTATGTATTCTGGTGTGAGATCCATCGCGGCGTCTATGAGGTCTTCTTCGGATATTTCGAGGCTATTTAGGAGGTCTAGCAGGTTGTGTGTTCGTGGTGGCGGTTCTCTTTTTAGGTGTATGTGGAGTGCCTTGAGCGCTTTTTCTGCGGCCTGGTGTGCGAAGAACACGCATGCGTAGTATCTTTTGTTTTCTAGGAGGATCTTTGCTGTCTTGATGTCTTCTTTTGCCTGGATCCATAGTCGGCGTGTTTCTTCGCGCATTTTAGCCCATATATGTTATTCATTTGCCTGCGTAAATAGATGCATATTGTCTCCAGGGTCTCTCATCGATGATTGTTCTGCATAAAATATTTTGTGTTCTTCGTGAATGAGACAACTATGTTTATTAATTTATGATATGTGAAATGGCATTGATGTCGTGGAGCGTTGTTGATTTTCACCTTCATGTTCCGGAAAGGTGGGTTAGGGAGGGTGTTTCTCCCAGGGAGGCGGCTGAGAGGCTTGTCGAGTTTATGGATGGTGCTGGTATAGATATTGGTGTTGTTTTGCCGATTGCTCCTTATGTTTCGAACGATTATGTGTACAGGGTTGTGTCCTATGAGCCGAAAAGGCTTGTGGGTTTTGCCTCTGTGGTGCCTAACCCGGCGGATGTGGCTGTGGGGGAGCTGCGGAGAGCTGTTGAGGACTTGGGCTTGAGGGGGTTGAAGCTTCATCCTGGTATGCAGGGTTTCTGTGTGCGTCATCCTCATGTTGTCAGGGTTGTTAGGTTTGCTGGGGAGCTTGGCGTTCCTGTTGTTGTTCACGCCATGCTTGGCGATCTCTCTACTCTGTATTTCAAGTCTGGGGAGCACTCGCTGCCTTCTCCTGACAGGTTGGAGGACTACGAGCTCTTGCCTGTGTTGGCCACGGAGACTACTATTGTCTATGCGCACATGGGTGGGCTCTTCGGCTTCAGGGAGTTCATGGCTATAGCTGCTGGGCATCCCAATGTTTTTCTTGACACTTCGTATAGCCTGGTTACGATTGTGGAGGAGATTGGTGCCGAGAGGTTTTCGGTCTATGTCAGGCACTTGGGAGCGGACAAGCTTGTTTTCGGGAGCGACGATATACCGGGTTTTACGCCGGAGTGGCTGTCAGCTAAAAGGCAGATAGAGATCATCAGGGGTTTGCCTAACCTTAGCGAGGAGGAGAAGGAGTTGATACTGTCTGGGAACGCGGCCCGGCTCATCGGCCTGGAGAGCTCACCTGCGTGATTTTTTGTTTTGAGGATTGTCTTCCTTTAACGGGATGTAGTATAGCTCCAGCAAGTCTCCTTTGTCGTCTGGTAGTTCTCCGAACTTTTTGGCCCCGAACTTCTTGTAGAAGCTCACTGGATCCTTATTGTCGACGGCTAGGCATATCTTGGTGTAGCCTTGTCTTCGCGCCTTGTCGATGAGTGTTTTTAGCAGTTGCTTGCCTATGCCTCTCCCCCTGTAGCCTTCTTTGACTGCTATGGCTTCGAGCCAGCCGTACCAGCCGAACCACCATCTGAAGACCAGGAACCCTACCACCCGTCGACCTTCTTTGGCCACGAGGACTATGCCAGATCTCCTCTCTATTATGCCCAGCCACCTTTTCGCGACCGTGTCTCTGAATGCTTTTTCGGCTTTTTCCCGGCTCCCGTACTCTCTCCAGAAGGCTTCGGCGGCGATATCCGCTATCGCTTGGACGTCGTGGGATTCTGCCTCCGTGATCTTAACTTGGGTCATGCTCGTCACCGTCGTCTGCCTATTTTTACGGGGAAAGAGCACACGTTTTAAAATTGTCCTCGTCTTACATTTGGAGAGCTGTCCTAAGATGTCCTGTGGAAAACTTAGAGTTTATACTGCTGTTTGAGAGGACTTTTATTGAATTGTCTGGTTTAGGCATTTTTCCACCAGTTTGTATGGTGTTATTATTTTTTCTGATGTTTTCTCCCCTCTTAATGTTACTATTGCTATATCCCATATTCCTATCTTTGCGGCCTTTTCCCTTAAATGCTGGATGTCAGCCTGTGTGACTGGTCTGCGTTTTACTTCTATTACTGTTTTCCTCTTATTTGATAAAATGATGTCTATTTCGTCGTGGGGCTGATATAGGGGTTTCTTTTTCTCGGTCTGAGATAACAGCTCTCCTATGAAGAATTGCAGTTCTATTCCAAGAATTGACCTTATTTTTTCCTCTATTTTTTCGGCATTATATTGGATGTTTTCGTAGATAAAATCTTCTTCATCTATTTTCAGCAAAATGCTCATAATCGGAGACCTGACTTTGTAGATGGTCTTCCATCTGCTTTTGAAGGTTTTTATCCTCTCTATTATGCCCATTTTAACGAGCCTGTCGAGATAGGGTGTTACCTGTGAGGGTATTCCCTTTTCTATAAGATTTAAGCTAAAAAGAGAATTAGCCAACTCGGATAACTTCCAGTTTCCAGAAGCTATTCTACGGATTATTGCTTCATAGAGCCGTGTCATCCTCCTCTCCTCCTCCGTGAACACTTCTCCTATAAGCCCTATGACTGCTCCTACGAGAAAATGTATTTTCTGGGCTAGCTCGTAAGATGGGTCCTTTCTTATATCTAGGTGTGGTATTACCCAAGGGTCCCTCAAGATAACGGCCCACTCGATGGCCTTCTCCGGGCTAAGTCCAGTCTTTACGAGCGAAACAACGGCATCGCAGGGTTTTATAAGGTCGAGTCTGTATGGGGCTAGAAGACCAAGTAGAGGACTCCTGGCTCCAAGTATTTTTTCAACTACTCTGCGGCTGGATCCGGAAAGAATTAGTTTTCCGTCTGGATGTGCTGTAGCAAGGATGTCCCACGAGTGTTCTGGGAGTCTCTGGAACTCATCTACTATTGTCTTATAGCCTGATTTAAGCGAGAAGACAATGTCTTTTATGGCTGCATCGGTATTCATGACCGTGTATTTTCCACTGTTTCTCTCTTCTTTCACCACTTTGAGTCCTCTAGTGACAGTATAGAAGTAATCCCAGCTGACGAAGTTTTTTAATAGAAATGTTTTTCCAACTTTTCTGCGGCCATAAAGTATTATCCATCCTTTATACTCGTCTATTTCTTTAGCCTCGCTTCTTTTAATAACAGGCATGTATATACTCATTTTGTATATACATATAAGTTATATAATATTAATACTTTTTGACTAATTTGGATGTTGCAAACTTAGGAGACTGTTCCTTTTAAAATCCTTCATAATGTTCGCAAAGAGCCATATTAGACCAAAGCTTTAAGTTCTGTACCATAGTACCTTGTCTGCTAGATGAAGTCGAGGAGGCGCTTGTGCTTTGTTATTGGAGCTGGTTTTAGGAGTGTTCTTAGCTGTGTTGGTTCTAGTTGTTGTACGAGTGTTGTTGCTTGCTGGATTATGGGTTGTAGGTGTTTTGTGTTGGGGTTTATTTTTGTGGTTTCTTGTAGTGCTTTTAGGAGTACGAGTGTTTTTGGCTTGGGGTCTAGTGCTAGGGCGTAGCGGCTGAGTATTGTTGATAGTTCTCTGTAGATGTCGTCTTCGTTTTTGGGCGGTTTTTGTAGTGGTTTGGGTGGGTTTGTGACTAGGTGGATTTTTGGCGGGATTTGTTGTGGAGGTGGGGGTGGTGGCGGCGGTGTTG
>QMVA01000062.1 GCA_003660865.1 Candidatus Nanohalarchaeota archaeon
ATCCGCGCGAACAGGACAAACAGCAAGCATAAACTCATACAGCGAAAAAAGCGCATCATCAGGCACAAAAAAATCACGTGCATCATCATCACACACAACAGGCGCAAACGGCCTAAACCCCTCTCGGTGCTTCACCCCAAGATTCAAAACATCCCGCACCCTGGAACCACAGGGACTAGCCAAAATACTGCACCCCCCAAGCGCCCGCGCCCCCACTCCATCCTCCCCTAGAACCACCCGACAACATACCCCTCGTAAATCAGGCGCGCCACCCCTGACACCATCTCCTCATCATCCCTAAACACAGTATACTTAACCCCCTCACCCTCCAAAAAACCCTTAATATCGTCATCAGAAAAACACGGCCCAAAAAAAGCAGAGCCAAAACCCACTCTCTTCTCACACCCAAAAACAGAATAAAAAACATAAAACCCGACCCCAACCGCCAACCCCATAACATCAGGAACAGGAAGAACATAAACTCTCCTAAAGCCCGCCTTACCCGCAACCTTCGAAAGAGCAAGACAATTAAGCGCAGCCTCACCGGACACGCACAAATTATCACACCCTGCAACCCTGCGCGCATATTTAAGCACACCTAAAAGCGCATCCTCCAAAACCATCTGTAGCGAAGCAGCAATATCCTTATGCCTCTGCATAATCCTCTCCCCTCCTCCTGCGCTCCCAAAACAATCCCGCAAACTTATCTGAAACAACAAACCGGCCATCAACAAAATCAAAAAAAGACATATCAAGCGCATACGCCTCATCCGAAACCCCGGCAACCCCCAGAAAATCATCATAAAAAACAGGCCTCCCGTAAGCAGAAAGCCCCATCACCTTATACTCAGACCCCTCATCACAAAACCCCAGGTAATCACAAACAGCGCGATACAAAACCGCAATCGAATCAGGAGACCCAATAGCCCTCAAAAAAGAAACATCCAACCCCTTCGCACACCCAATGACCGTGCAATACTCACCCGCCGCACCATCCACAACCACAAGAGCCGCCTCATCAAACAAAGAGCCAAAATAAGACCCAAACCCAAAAGCAGCATAACTCAAAACACCCTCGATGCGCCCCCCGTACCTAAGCTCGCCGCGCAGCACATCAACAGCACGGCCATTCGCCGCCATCCCCCTCTTTTCATCCAAATCAACCCATCCGGCACCCCCCCTTAAGCGAACCGGAAAAAGCACCACCTGCGCAAAAGCCAACACAATCAACATCATTAATCAATATCCCTGCACCATCAAGACAAAACCAGACAGCACTATATGGAAACCCACTATCCCCCTTCTTTCTGCTAATCGCTCCTCATGCGCAGCAAACAAAACCCCGCCATCCCTCAAAAGACACGCAGACGAACCCACTCCAAGAGACAGCCCAAGAACATACATAACACACCACGCAAAATCAGGCCCGCACAAGCTCCCGCGCCCGCCTCAGATCCCCCTTCTTATGAACATGAACCTCATCTCCCGGCAAAACAAGCCCGTAAAGCCGCCCGTCCCGCGCAAGCGCAGGAAAAACCACATCCTCAAGCGAATCACCGCCAACAGAAAAAACACCCGGGCTGGCCACAAAAATCGGCGTAAACGCAATAAAACTGCTCAAAGCCTTAACCTTCTGGCTAAACGCAAGCACTTTATTCCCATCAAGCTGCACAGTCCCCTTCTCAGCCGGGTGCGCAGCCGAAGAAAGCGCAAGCGTCACAACCCCGCCGTTCACCACATGCTCACGAAAAAGCCGCATCAGATCATACCGGAAAACAAGATCCCCATACACCACCAGGAAATCCCCCTCAACCTTCGAAGACACAAGCGAAAGCGAATGCGCAGTCCCCCTCGACTCACACTCCTCAACATAATCAACCGAAACCCCAAGAGCCTCCCCGTTCTTCAGGACAGAAAAAATCTGCGTAAGAACATCACTCCTCGCCACCACAAAAATCCGGCAAAACCCGAAACCCTTAAGCTGCAAAACCGTATCCTCAATAACAGTCCTCTCGCCAATCTTCGCAACAAACCGAAAAACCCCATCAGAAAGCCTCTGCTTATCCTCATCCCCCCCGCAAAGAACAACAGCAACTCGCCTATCACCAACCGACCTCTTCAAAAGATACTCAATAGCATCTGACCTATTCTTAATCCTGATGCCGTCAACAATCCCCTCAACAGCCCTAAGCACACCCGAATCAACAGTCACAGAAATTTTCTCTTTCATCCACACACCATCAACAATATAATAGCCGCAAAACTATAAATAATCATCCTACCTTATCCTACACAAGTAAGATATTTAAACAACCACCCAAAAAAGATACAGTGATAAAATGATAGGAATAATTCCCGCTGCCGGCAAAGGCACAAGACTAAAGCCAATAACAGAGGCAATCCCAAAAGAACTCCTTCACTGCGGCTCAAAATGCCTCATAGAACACTCCCTCGAATCCCTCAACATCTGCGGCATAAAAAGAGCATGCCTGATAACCGGCCACAAAAAAGGTCCCCTGATAGACTTCGTAAAAGACGGCAGCCTCTATGGCCTTGACATAGACTTTGCATACCAGACAAGCACCCAGGGGCTCGGCCACGCCATACTCTGCGCAAAAAACAAGATCCGAAACAACGATTTAGACCTCATGGTACTCCTCGGCGACACAGTAATCGAACCAAAACACATCCTGAAAGACCTCAAAGAAACTCACAAAAAAGAAAACCTCTTCGCAACCTTCCTATTAAAAGAAGTACAAGACCCCTCCAGATGGGGTGTAGTAAAACTAAAAAACCTAAAAAATGGCAAAGGCGAAATCGAAGAAGTCTTCGAAAAGCCACAGACCCCCGAAGAACAAAAGCGCTTCGAAATCAACGGCAAATACTACGCAATAATCGGCGTATACTGCCTCAACCAGAAAATATTCACATACCTCGAAAACACCCCGAGAGGCAGAAACAACGAAATCCAACTGACAGACGCAATACAACGCGGCCTGGAAAACGGCGAAAAAGCCATGGGCATAAAATTCGACGGCAACTGGCTCGACGTTGGCGCCCCGAAAACATACCTGTTGGCCCAATGGCAATTCTTCAAAAACAAGACCGAACAGGACATACTAAAACTGGCAGAAGAATGGGACCGGACAGCAGAAAAAATCAACAGCACACAAAACGAATAAACAAAAATCAAAACATAGCCACAAGTCGGGTGGGCGGGGGCTCAAGGACGGTCATCACAAATTCACAAAGGAGGATATTCCATACAATAACACAAAAGAAATTATACATCATATTCAAAAATAAAAAAACAAAAGGACGATACAAATGTCAACAATACTAATAACCGGTGGCTCAGGCTTCATCGGCTCCCACCTGATAGACCGGCTGATAAAAGACAACCACCGGATAATCTCACTAGACAACCTAATAACCGGGCGCACGTCAAACCTCGACCACCAAAAAGACAACCTAAACCTAAAAACAATCAACCACGACATAACAGAACCAATAGACATAGAAGAAAAAATAGATTATATATTCCACATGGCATCCCCTGCATCTCCCATAGACTACCTGCAGATACCAAAAGAAACCCTCCTCACAGGCTCAATCGGCACAAAAAACATGCTTGACCTCGCACAAAAACACAGCGCAAGACTCCTGCTAGCCTCAACCTCAGAAATATACGGCGACCCGCTTGAGCATCCCCAGAAAGAGACATACTTCGGAAACGTAAACACAATAGGCCCAAGAAGCTGCTACGACGAGGCAAAGCGCTTCGCAGAAGCAATCACAATGGCATACCACAGGACCCACAAAACAAACGTAGTCATAGCAAGAATATTCAACACATACGGCCCGAGAATGAGACCCAACGACGGCAGAGTCGTCCCGAACTTCATAATCCAGTCACTAAAAAACGAGCCCGTAACAATAAACGGCGACGGTACCCAGACAAGAAGCTTCTGCTACATAGACGACCTTGTAGACGGCCTGACAAAACTAATGTTCTCCGAAATACAAGGCGAAGCAGTAAACCTCGGAAACCCTGAAGAGACAACAATCAACGACTTCGCAGAAAAAATAAAAACCCTGACAAACAGCGCATCAACAACAACCTACAACGACCTCCCGGAAAACGACCCCATAAGAAGACTGCCGGATATAACAAAAGCAAAACAACTCCTGAACTGGGAACCAAAAACCGACATAGAAACAGGTCTAAGCGCAACAATAGAACACTTCAAAAACGTCATGAACAAAACAGACAAGTGACCTAAAGCGAAGCTTTACGGTCGCTCTGATCGCCAGCCTTTCTGAAGGCTGAAACAGGCCCATAACTAAGGAACGAAAATTAATTAACATACTAAAAAGGCATTTGTCGTCCTACTTTCTGTCTAAAAACACATACCAGAACACAGCCCGCACCGTTATGTAATGCATCAGTTGGATGGTAACTACTCAGCCCATAGAAATCAGCAACTTGCGAGCATGCCAAAAGAAGCGAATTCGTTCTATCCAAAAAATGTTAAAAGATAAAAACAGCACCCTCTGAGTGTGTTGAGATTTTCATAGTAATTTATCAGAGATATTCAAATATAGAATAAAAGGAATCAATAAGTGGGACAAAATAACCGATAAGTTTATATATTATATAAACTTATACATATATAAAATTATATAATTGGTGATACAAATGCAAAATCAAATTTTACATTATCCAAACCTTCGAACTGTTTTAGTAGTTGAAAAGATTATTCAGGAATCTGATACTGTAGTATCTAAAGCTGAATTGAAAAGAAAACTTCCAACCCAAATTATGCATCAGACTTTAAATTTAATTTTAGAGTACTTAGAAACTAGCGGCAAAATAATGATTGGCTCTAAAGGCATTACCTGGATTAACAATCCCAGTCCGGAATTAAATGCTTTGTTAAAGAAAGCAGTTAGGGTGGCATAAATGTACGATAAAGAAATATGGGTGGAATTTTCTGAAGATGCAGATCTCGATTACCAGGAATTACAGAAGAAACTCTTACAAGAAAAAGAACAGGGGATTGAGAATTCTTCGAATATGCAATTACTAAAATCCATTGATAGAGAGAAGGACAATATTAAAATAGATCCCCAATATGGGACTCATATTCCCAGAAGAAACATTTCGAAAGCAGTGGTTAATCGGTATGGAACCGATAGGCTGTGGAAAGTTGATTTAGTCGGTTACTGGAGAATGATTTATACAATTACCGGAGATGAAGTAAAAATAATTGCTTTTGTACTGGAATTTATGGATCATAAGAAATATGATAATGTGTTTGGTTATAGGAAGAAGTAATATTTAGTCCCGTCCTGCTCAAAATTTAGGTGATAAAGCACACTTTTGTCTTCTTAGGAATGAAAATGAATTAATATCCCAAAAAAGTGCCCTTTGTTGCTACAATTAGTTTCGAAGCAATAACGGTAACAGATGTCTACTCGTTCCGGGTTGTAAAATGCGGAAGTTATTTTGCATCCGTTCGTACACCAAACCAGTAACAATCAAAGCAGACAAGTGACCTAAAACGCAGTTTTACGGTCGCTATGATGATCAACCTTTCAGAAGGTTGCAATAGAACACTTCAGAAAAAATCTCCAACAAACACCAACAAACCAATAATCTTATCTTCTTCAAAATATAGCTCCCCTAACTCTATTCTGCAATGCAGCTATTTTTTCCGTATTCAATCCGTCTATCATTTCCTCAATCTCAAGAACAAAGCTTTTAGTCTGACAGGTTAAGCGCTCTGTGTTTATCTTTATCTCTTTTGGATAATATTGCATGTCCACGCGGTCGTCTTTTGACTGCTTAAATTCCTTAATGAAGTTCCGCGGAACACTATTTTTGAACAGGTAGGCGAATAATGCGATAGTACAATCATGTATTTCGCATTTTACACCGATTTTCGCCATCAGGGCATACACCACAAAATATCTAGCATAATAGCTGGCAGAAACTGCCCACTCTGTGATTCCGGCATTTGCGTTCAACTCCATAGATTTTATCGCGGTCCTTGATTTTTCCAGATATGCCCTGACAAGGTTCACGGAAGGCGAAACTAGTTTTATTCCTTTGTTCTTATCCGCACACCATTTCAAATAATTATTTTGCATAATAATCCCACATAATATCGCAAAAATCATCAATGCCTTTGAGCGTAACATGGCCTAAAGCCACCTCGCTTATCAGCGGATCAGCATTTTTCAGGCCATCCAAAAACTGCTTTTTTCCTGATGACTTAACACTGATTTTCCTGCCAATCACCATACTTAATTCATCTATTGCGCTTTTATTGAATTTTTTAGCAGTTATGACAAAAATATCAATATCACTTTCCTTTGTAGCATATCCTTTAGCGAAACTGCCGAACAAAAGAACTATGCCGTCAATTTTTTTGCCTATCTCACTTATGACTTTCTTTATCTGGAAGTTTTTATCAATGAAATTGACTGTAAAGAATGCCTCAGCCATTGTCATATAGTATTTCATGCTTAGATTGTTCAGGTTCAGACAATATTCTTTATTTTTTCCCTTTAACGCACTTGATAAGATATTTGCACACTCCAGCCTTTTGAGCTGCAATTGCACTGCCTTTACATCTACCTTTGTTCTTCTTGCTATTTCCCTTAAGTGCAATAATATTTTGTAGTTATCCTTGTAAAGCGCGAGGATTTTAAGCGTAGTCTGATTTATGTTGTATTTTTTCATCATGTGTTGTATTTATACAACAGAAATATATAAAGCTTTTCATCACAGAGACTTTATACAGTATATCCGAATCCAGTATATAACGAAACCCTAAACAAATCATACTGCATGCGAACACCTATGAGGTTGAAAGAGAAGATTGAATGAGATTTATTTGAGCACAACAAGAGTGAGAAATAAAAGGTTTGGGGGGTAAAAATTATAGGAAAGTTGGGACATTTCACCGTCGAGTTATGGATAAATTGAACCGGCGATTACAGTAAATCAAACCATTAACCATCAAAGTAGACAAGTGACCTAAAGCGAACCAGAACAGACAAGTGACCTAAACCGAAGGTTTACGGTCGCTCTAATCGCCAGCCTTTTATAAGGCTGTCGCCCAGCCTTTTACAAGGCTGGAAGTGAACAAAATGCCAAAAAACATACTAGTAACAGGTGGAGCAGGCTTCATCGGAAGCCACCTTGTAGACAAACTTCTAAAAATAGGGCACGAGGTAAAAGTAATCGACAATTTCAGCCCATACTACTCCCCGCAACTCAAGCACCAAAATATCAGCCACAATAAAGACAACCCGAACTTTAAACTAATCAGCGGCAGTATAACAGACAACGAAACAGTAAAAACAGCACTAAAAGACACAGAAATAATCTATCACCTGGCATCCCAGCCAGGCATAAAAATATCAGTAGACAATCCAATAACCACTAACGACACCAACATCAACGGCACCCTCAACATACTAAACCAGATGAGAGACACAGGCATCAAAAAAATAATATTCCAGTCATCCTCCTCAGTTTACGGTAAAGTAAAATCACTCCCATTCAGCGAAAACGAGCCAAAGAAGCCAGTTTCACCATACGCTGTATCAAAACTCGCATGCGAACACTATGTCCGCGTATTCTCAGAACTCTACGGCTTCAAAATGACAATCATACGGCCATTCACAGTATATGGCCCAAGAATGCGCCCTGACCTTGCAATAGCAATCTTCACAAAAAAAGCACTAAAAAACGAGCCAATAACAATATTCGGAGACGGCAGCCAGACAAGAGACTTCACCCACGTAAAAAACATAGTTGACGCCAACATAA
>QMVA01000063.1 GCA_003660865.1 Candidatus Nanohalarchaeota archaeon
CAAAATCCCGATAATCTTCCTTCTCCCATTCTCCATCTCAACTTCCAGAAGCCCCTTATTCGCAAGAGCAGGAATAATCGCAACCAGCGCAGTATCCGACCACGGCAATATAAAAAACATGACTTCATAATCCATCAGCCTGAAATCAACCTCCCCGAGATTATGCTTGGAATACTGCTGGATAACATCAAAAAACTCATCCATAGTCTCCCCCAGAATATTCCAGATACTCATAACCTCTTTTCTGAACAGGTTCGTATTCGGCACAATACCCTGCATCCCTTTTCTCACAAGCATACACGCATAAATATCTTCAAATTTCAGCATATCCTCAAGAATTTCAAGTATTTGATTTTCATGACCCATACAATCAACACATCAATTTTTTCTCGAAAAGCAACAATAAAATATGGTGCTCTTCATATATAAACCTTCTGGTGATGTCCCTGACAAACAGTCACACTCTATAAACATCATTTCACGGATTATCCCTCTTCTGCATCTCAAAATCATATTTTTTCCAAACAGCCCTATCTGAACAGAACACATCATTCACTCAAAAAGAGTAAAAAACTTTCAACATTCACAAAATAAAACACTTACGACTTTCATTCCCAATAATTTCCTTTCATAAACACACATAAGAAAACACAAAACCCTAATAAAGTTTCACTACATAGACCCCCCAAAACACCCCCCTAAAAAAAGAAAACTGCAACCCCCAAATCTCACCTGCGCCCAAAAAACAACCACAACTTCTCAATCACCCAATCAACAAACGACATCTTCCCCCCGCTGCCCATCATCACAACCTCATCCCCCCTCGCTTCAAGTTCCTCATCATAATCCTCATGTTCAGGCCTGCACACAAACTCCTCATCCCCGCACTCCACAACAAACACATCAACCCTCCCAAAATAAGCAATCTGCTTCCACTCCCCTCCATCAACAACAACTCTTCTTCTCACCCCCGCCCTCCCCGGCGACAGCACAACAACCTCCTTCTCATGAGTTCCCCCATTCTCCAGAAAGAGATACGTCTTCCTATCCGTGGCATTGCACCACACCCTAAAAAAATCATCAACAACCTCCGGCTCAAAAACATAAATCCCCCTATCAATGACCCTCTCAACATCCCCCTTAACCTTCACCTTTACCTTAAGCGTATAATTTCCCGTCACATACCTCTGCATCCTGTTAGTAAGATTAACCACAACCAAATCCCCCGCGCCAATCACAATCCCCCTCTTATTCCCAGTCCACGACTTCTTCCACACACCATCCTCTGCAAGCCCTTCACTCATCCGCGCCCTGCCGTCAATCACATAACTATAGACACTAACATTCACAGCAACCCCCTTATTATTCCGCATCTCAACCCCCGTCACAAACTCATCACCAAAAGAGACATTCTCCTCCCACGAAACAAACTCAACCACAAAATCCGGAACCTTCTCGGCCTTCTCAGCACCAGAATCCACATTTTCCTCATCCTTTTTAGTCTCCTTCTTCACCTTCCACTTCCACTTCGTCACAGTTTCAGTCTTGCACAAAGCAGACGACAGCCCCGAAAGCACAATCCTCTTAGTCTCCCGCACACCCAGCCCCTCGACAATAAGTTCATAATTTCCATCCTTATACCTCTCATTGCAATTCGACTTAACCACAACAGGAACCTTAAGCGAATACTCAGTATACTTATTCTTCAGGTGAACAGTAGACTTCTCACTAACATCAAACCCATCAGACGGCCGCTCCGCCCACACAGAAAGAGAATACTTCGAAGTATCTCCCCGGTACACATCGACACTAACAGAAATAATATCTCCAAACGTAGTCTTCACAGGACTCACTTTAGTAATCTCGATTATCGACTCACCCCGCGCACCCCCGTCCCCCTCCACCAAAGCACCCTTAACAAGAATCATACTCTCATTAAAATCATTCCCTGCATTGCTGTCATTGCACCCTGCATCAACAATCTCTGCTTTTACAACATACGCCTCAGAATCAGAAATATCCATCGCCTTAGGATTATACGAACGCGTTTCAGAAAGATTCATGATATAACTCTTCTCATATCGCGCCTTCACAACATTCCCAAACAGATCCTCAATCCAGTAAGCAAGTATAAACCCATGCTCAATCCCTGAGTGGTTGACATCCTCTATAACGACCTTTATCCCAAGCGACTCACTGGAATTATAAAAAAACTTCTTAGTAGACACCCTGACAGAAAGGTCACACGAAAAATTACCAAAAGTAACATTCCCCTCATCATCATCCCCCGCAGTAACATTCAAAACAACAATCTTCTGGCACATCCAATTATTCGCCGCATCCGAATCATTAACAGAAACATAAGTGACATTAGCACAAATCGTATAATTCCCGGGAACTTTAGGCGTCCACTGGAATTTTTTCGTAACATGGCTCTTAAAACTATAATTCCCTTCTTTCCTGTAAACCCGTACACTCTCATTAAATATCTCGCGCACAACCGTCACATTAACCCCGGGAGAGACAGTCTCATTACTCTTGATAATGACCTTATAACTATTTGACTTATCAAGCGTAAAATTATCCGGCGCATTAATCAAAACCTCAATATCATACACTCCCCCCGTAGCAGAAGCAACCGGGACCACAACCAAAAGAACAAGAACCCAAGCCAACACATAACCCCTTGAAATAAACTCACTCATCCACAGAAATTATCACAACAAACTTATATTTTGCTATTGTGCCATAACAGGATAAAATCTCTATCTGAATCCCCGGCTCCCAAAATTCATAAACCTATAAAAATCTGCAACAACAACAATACTCATGCTCTCCCACACCCACACATTCCTCCTAATAGACGCAGACTACACAGTAATCGACAACATCCCAATAGTTCGCCTCTACGGCCGCACAAAAGACGGTCGCTCAATAGTGGCCTTCGACAACACCTTCGAGCCCTACTTCTACGCCCTCCCAAAGCCCGGCGCACTAAAAACCCTCCAAAAAAACCTGAAAACCCTCAAAATCACAACCGACACAGACGAGACAATCACAATCAAAAAAACAGAAACAATAAAAAAAACAATCGGGACAGAAAACGCAACCCTCCTGAAAATCTACTCACACATCCCCGGACACATCCCGAAAATAAAAGACGCAATAAAAGACATGCCCGAACTCGACAAAAAATTCGAATTCGACATCCTGTTCTTCAGAAGATACCTCATGGACAAAAACCTCCTCCCCATGACATTCATAGAAGCAACCGGAAAAGAACCCGAACAACCCCTAAAAGACACAGTACAAAGCGATATAACCCTCCTCATAACCTCAATAAAAAACACAAAACAACAAAACTACACCCCCAAAATACTCTCATTCGACCTCGAGACAATGCAGGAAGGCATAGCGCAAAAAATAATACTTGCAAGCATCTACACACAAGGAAACTACAAAAAAGTCCTCGCGTACGTTGAGGACAACTACCCCCACTCAACAATATTGAAAGACGAAAAAGAACTCCTCCAAAAGCTCGCAGAAACAATAATCAAAAAAGACCCGGACATCATCACAACCTACAACGGCGACTCCTTCGACATGCCAATAATCCACGACCGCTCAAAAAAATACAAAACCCCCATGATTCTAGGCCGTGACAAACGCGAAATAACCTTCCACTCACGAGGCCGCACAACCCCTGCCGTAACCCGCGGCCGCATCCACATAGACCTCTACCAGTTCATATCCGTCATCATGCGCGCAACAATAAAATCCGAAGTGATGACACTCAACGCAATAGCCGCCGAACTCCTCGACGAGCGCAAAAAAGAAATGACATGGGACCAGATGAAAGAAAACTGGAAACACAAAAAAAACCTCGACAAATTCGCAGAATACTGCCTCCATGACTCCCTAATCACATACAAACTCTCAAAACTCATCCTCCCAAACATCTTCGCACTCTCACGCCTCACAGGACAAATCCCCTCCGATGTATGCCGCATGACCTACGGACAGCTGGTAGAATCCTACGCCATGAAATCAGCATCCGAAAAAAACATAATCATCCCGAACCGCCCCACAAGCGAAACAATCAGAGAGCGCCGCCAAATTGAATCCTTCACAGGCGCATTTGTGGTAGAGCCCAAGCCCGGCCTCCATGAAAACATAGCCGTCTTCGACTTTCGCTCACTATACCCCTCAATCATCGTCTCCCACAACATAGATCCATGCACATTCATGTGCTCATGCTGTAAAACATCAGACACTAACCGCGTCCCCGGCACCGACTACTACTTCTGCACAAAAAAAAACGGCTTCATCCCCCGGGCACTCGCAAGCTTAATAAAAAAAAGAATAGCCATAAAAACAAAAATGAAAACCACGAAGCCCGCCACCCCCAAATACACAGACCTCTACGCACAGCAATACGCACTAAAAACCGTCTCAAACGCATTCTACGGCTATCTCGGCTTCGCAGGCTCACGATGGTACCGCCGCCAGTGCGGCGAATCAGTCACAGCCTTCGGAAGAGACTACATCCACAAAGTAATAGACCTCGCAAAAACCCACGGCTTCGAAGTAGTCTACGGCGACACCGACAGCGTCTTTTTGAAACTCATAGACACAAGACAGGACCTGGAAAAGGCAGCAAAAAAATACCTGAAAGAAGTCAACAGCCACCTTCCCGGAATAATGGAACTCGAATTTGAAGGCACATTCCGGCGCGGCATATTCGTAAAGAAAAAAACCGGCACCGGCGGCGCAAAAAAGCGCTATGCGTTAATAGATAACGAAGGCAATCTAACCATCCGCGGCTTTGAAAAAGTAAGAAGAGACTGGTCAAAACTATCAAAAGACACCCAGGAAAAAGTCCTCAGACTAGTCCTAAGCAATCAGGTAGACGACGCAGTATCGCACGTAAAAGAAGTAGTCATCCGCCTAAAAACAGGACAGGTCCCCCTCGAAGAATTGGGCATCTACACATCCGTCAAAAGAGACCTAAACGACTACGAGCAAATAGGTCCCCACGTCGCAGCAGCAAGAAAAGCCCAAAAAAGAGGCATCCAAATCATCCCCGGTCAGACAATAAAATACATAATAACCGCAGGGAGAGGCACCATATCCGATAAAGCAGAACTAATCCAGTTCGCAAAAGACTACGACAAAGACTACTACATAAAAAAGCAGATACTACCTGCGGCAATGAGAGCCCTCTCAGTATTCAACATAACCGAAGAAGAACTCATGTGTGAAGGCAAGCAAACCGCCCTTTCATCATTCGCCAAAAAATCATGATCATTGCAACATTCCTCTTCAAATATAAATACCTGTCCAACTACATAAATTCATTACAATGAAACACAAAACATTCATCTTGAGTATTGCATTAATCTGCTTTTACTTATTTATTAGCACAACCTATGTCCAAGCACGAACATGCCCAGATTCTAATTGTGCTATCGGATCAAGTTGCGGACTTGATTGTTGTAGTTATTTGTGTGGAGCAGAATATCAATGTTATAAGTATGTTGTTGAATTGAATAAAACACTAAACGGTGCAAATTGCGGTTCTAGCTTCGATTGCCAGGGCGGCGCAATATGCCGTACTCATAACTGTTATAGATATACTTTTAACGGCTATAGCAATTGCAGGGATCCGCCTGTCAATTGGCTCGAGATCACAGGATGCCCGGCATTCAGTCAGTATATTGAGGATGATTCTATTAAGTATCCTGCAATTAACTGCTACTATTGCTGCCCGAAAAAAATACCTGAAGATTCAGCTTCACCAGGTAATCCTGCCGAGAGTGCTGAATGGCTCGGTAAATGTAATGTCGGCGCACAAAAGAGGGCAGTGTATGAATGTTATGACTGGTTCGGGGGATGTAAGAATATTACAGGCGGTTCAGCATGTGATGTCAAGGGGGATTGCGATTCCTCAGACTGTCTGGGCAAGCCAAGCGCCATGGCTTTTGATTGTGTTGGTGGCTCTTGCAACTATGGTATTCCTTTAGGGGATACTGGAGAATGTGTACATTCTGCTTCTGCGGATGGCAAATGCAAGAGTGTAGGACGCGCAGGTACGACATATCATATTGTCGTACTTTGTTGGGATCTCTGCGCTGACCCGTGCGAAGGTGTTACATGCCCTGCTTATTGTTCTGGAAATACAGCATTTAGTGGAGGTCATTGTGTTGGTGGTGGTTGTGTCTATACTTCTGATGATTGCGGTTCTTCGGGTTGTGTAGGTATGGGTACATATCGCAATAATTACTGCACAGGCGGCTCCTGCGCTCATACCGATTTTCCATGCGATCCTCGCTGCGACCATGGCAATCCCACAGCAACAATCACCGGTGCCCCCGCAGACTGGCAGTATGAAGATGCAAACGGCGCCGTAGCCTGTACAGACCCGGAAGGCTGCTGTAATGCAATCTACCACCGGATTTACTCTGCAGAACCAACCTCATGCCCGTCAGGAAGTGCTGGTTATACAATGGGAAATACATTTACAATTGACAATTATGCATGGGTCTGCGCCTACGTTAGAGATAAAGCAGGAAACTCTGGTGTGAGCCCCCCGCAGGAATTCAAAGTAGACAAAGTCAAGCCAGACATAACCTGCTCAAACTGCTACATTCCATATCCCGTCATCGGCGGCACTGACGTAACATTCAGACCGGTTGTAAACGATGATGACTCAGGAGTCCAGAGAGTAAGAATCTGCGCAGATGCAGACTGCGCCACCCAGATATACTGCCAGAACAATGTATATGCTCCGGGAGGCACCCCTGTAGTTCGCGAATGCTCATATCCTACAGAAGACTGCATCTACTCAGAAAACGAATTCTATATAGAAGCAACAGATTTGGTCGGCAATGTGGAAGTCATAAAAGGCGGCACATTCACCACAATTCTGCGCGACGGCTGCAAATGCGAAGACAGCAACGATTGCGAAACAGGTAAATGCATTGCCGGATACTGCCTCATACCAGTAAATCCAAATATATCATTCACATCAAACACATTGACAGCAGAACTAGGCTCAAAAAACCCTGCCGTAATCTCAGTAAAAAACAACATGGCAGTCAGCGACACCATCAAAATAGTGATCTACGGAACACCTGAAAAAATACTCTTCTGGACAAAATTCACCAACAACGAACAGGAAATAGACATAAGCCTAAATGCCTACGAAGAAAAACTAATACCCGTCGAAATCTTCGCAGGCGAAATAGGCACATACAAACTAACAGCATTCGCAGAATCAACACTATCATCAACCCTTTACACAAGAGACGAGCAGACCATCCGGATAGTTCAGAAAGAACAGGGCGTCACCTCAAGAACCCCCGGCCTAAACATACTTCCTGTCATAATCCTGCTCCTCATAGCTGCCTGCATCTCTACATCCAAAAGAATATCCTGATTGGCCAACGATAGTCTATTTGGGTATGGATATTTTTTCCGTGATATAAAAGTATCCTGCAACCATGATTTCCAGTGCAAATGATGTCATAGGACTACGTTTTTGCACATAAAATGTGTGTCTTAGAGTATCAAAAAAAAGTACTTTTCACGGAAAAATTCCTCATACCCGTCTATTTCTCAAATATATATAACTCCTGTTTAACACATACAAATCATCAAAAATTATAAATTACCTGCGGATGATGACGATTTTTGATTGTCATGCATTCCCAAAAAACAGAAAGTAGATACTCAAAAAGGAATTTTAAACA
>QMVA01000064.1 GCA_003660865.1 Candidatus Nanohalarchaeota archaeon
AAGTTCTTCATCAAACTCCACACCCTGTTCCATAAGAAACCAGAGGTCGTAGATATCTCTTGCTTTTGAGCGCGTCATTATTGCCCTTATTTTCTCTGCAAGAATCTCTTTTGCCTGCATGATGTTTAATGTATATGACGGAATGTCCTGGTAAGAGGAGATGTATTTTGCAGTCCTTGCAGCAGCATTTATCTCTGATTTGTGATTTATGTCTATTCTTATGCATGAAACTGATTGTGATGTGCCCCTGTATAAGGGTCCTTTTGTTCTGATTGTTATCATTGTAGAGTTCCTGACAACTTTTTTGCTTTTTATTTCTGCCTCTATTCCAAAGGAATTGAAGTCCATGATGATCTTTTTTGTCAGGTTGCCGATGTCAAGATGATTTTTGAGTGTGAAGTCTATATCTTCGCTGAAACGGTCAAGTTTGTAGAATTTGTAGAGACAGGTTCCGCCTTTGAAAACAAGTTCATCTTTTGTATTTCTTGATATTGATAACAGCGCAATGTCTAAGAGATAGTCCTTTTCCGCGTTCCCCAGGTAATTTATGCCCTTCAGTCTCGACATCTTTTTAATCTCTTCAATAGATATCATCTAATCGCCTGTTTATGATTATTTTCCATTTTTTGTCTTTTTTCCCTGTCTTTTTTTGGCTGAAGTCAAGAGTTATATAGTTATTGTCCAGATAATTTGACAGAGATCCTGAATCCATGCTGAAATATTCCATCAGGTAGCCAACCCTTTTTATAAGTGATTTATTCTTTGTTTTTATCGCGTACTCTATCAGTTTCTTTTTGTCGAATTCTTTTGTAGCTATCGCTTTTGCAATCTCATCAAAAGGAGTATTTTTATGCAATAAGCAATCTATGATTGCTTTCTCTTTTTCTGCGACAAATATGTCAAAGTCCATGTATCTTTGTTTTTTGTATCCCCACATATGCTTTGTCTTGAAGAACCGTATTCTTGTTTCCCGGGACACGATTGTATTTTTTGGTTTCGGCGCAGCAATCATTATGTCGATTGGCAACTGCTCTGTGAGACCATAGTACCTTAGAGCTGTCCAGAAGCTGATGTATGAGGGAATAATTATGTATGATGAAAATATAAGCGCATCATCATGAGTTGTATATTTGCCTTTTTCTATCCTAAAGAGCCGTTTCTCTTTTTTTAGGCGGGACAGGTATGTGCGCGCATATTTGGGGCTTATGCCGGTTATCTTTACAAATTCATTGACTGTTATAAGCGGGTATTCTTCAATTGTCTTTAGTATATCTATTGTTTTCATGATATGATTATATGGATTCCTATATTTATAAATATTTTGTTTCCTTATAATAATCATTTTTGATTATTATGCGCTAGTGAAATATTTGTGAGTCTTTTTTTGTGTGAAGAGGTTATCGTTTTTGATAACCGTTTGTTGCATTTTTAGGATTATGTGTTTGTGCGCATGAAAGAGTGCGTTTTTTGGTGAGATTGTTATGGCGTCTGCTTATGAGTAAATTGTTTGCCATCGGATTTGCAAGCGCTGTTGCTGCCTTTTGTTTTTGGCTACCTGACAGAGCTTTGATATGATTTGCGTTATTTTTCGCTATTATCAAGGATTTTTTAAGAAACTTTATTTAGTAGCTTGACCTTAGTTTTGTGTATATATATTTTATTTAAGGAGAAGATGACATGAGTAATCCGAATTGTCCTCGTTGTGGAAGAACACTTCACTATCATAAAGACGGTTATTACTATTGTTCAACCTGTAATAAGCCTTTACAGCAAATTAAAAGGGAGATAGAGAATGAGAGAGAAAATCAAAAACCAGAGGACAAAGAGCAGCAAAACAGGGAGAATAGATATTTTCATCTGGAGAACTGGAAGAAAAAACAAGAATTAAAAGATAAAGTAGATAACCTACCTTCTCAATTTAATACAACAAATGTTTCCGATAAGCCACATGCCAATATAACTTATACAGAGGACACGTATCTGAATCCAGCAAAAGAAGTAAGAAGAGTGCTTAATTACTATAGTATTTCTACAGTTGAAATAAAGAAAGTACCCCAGATCATCTATCCACATGCTACCCCTCAAGGTCGTCTCGTCATTGGATTGCAAGCTGTTTTTGGAGGAAGTTTTGATATACATCTTCTGGGGAATGAAATTACTAGCCTTCTTCAGAAACATGGTTTAGAACTTATCGCTCCAGGTTCACTTATAAGGCGTCTTGAAAACGGTAATTTCTTTATTAATTGTGCTTTTTATGAGTTACCTCCACCTGTTCATCAAGAAAAGCAGATACGTGAGATTGATGACATAATCAACATGCAGAAGTTTCAACACAATCAAAGTCCACATCAAAAAAAGAAGATACAAAAGATAAATGAAATGATCTGGGAAAGTAAACTGCAAAACCTCAAAGAAAAGAAAGACATATTGAAATCAAAGTTGTCTCAATTAAAGGAACATTCGAAATCTCTTGCTGGTTCTTTAGATGGCAGAGGAGCCAAGATGGCGAAACAAAGCGAAGATTATTGTTCTAAGGGTCTTGACATTCTTCACGGCGCTTATGTGAGCGATGAAAAGATTCAATCTGCCAGAGACATTCTTGAGCGCGCGACAGATATTTTTGCTCTGGCGCAACATGTTGAAAAAGATGCCTATATCCCAGAATATGTTCGCGAACAGATCCGTTCATCCAAACCAGTAGGCATCTGCAAAAAGTGTGGCAGTTACTTGATAAGGGACCCAGAAGGTCATATTGGTTGTTCTAATCTTTCCTGCGAGGATAATGTATACCAACCAAACAAAGGGCGTAGGTTTAGTACTGGATGGAATGATGCTAAAAGTTCTATTAAGAGTGGAGCTACAAAAACAGCACGTATTCAGGGTGGCAGTATAGTGAGGAATGTCAAGGGTCTGAAAAATGTGACAAGACCCTGGGGTCTTATGGCAGAAGGCGATGATAAAAGAAAGGAGGATCAGAGGCCTACAGAGACAAATATTGCTAAGGATGACGCTGTATCCAATTTCAGGAATGGCAAAACCTATAAAGAAGCAGTTAAAGACCAGATAGATACATATTCTAGTTGGGGTTGGTGGGACAGAAAGGATGATAGTAGCAAGTATGTTTTGCACCTGCAGAAGAATGAAATTAAAAAGATTATCCTGCACGTCTATAGGAATCCTGGTGCCTATGGCATTGGATGGGATGAAATAAACAAGAATGAATCTGTTAAAAAAGCATATGGCTCTGCTCGAGGATTTTTAGGATTGCGTGGGGGTTTGGAAAATCAACTTGTTAATCGTCTAGGTAATTGGTCTAATAGGGCAAACATGGGCAAAATTGCTCAACTTCAGAATAGATTAGGGGAATTGGATGATGAAGAAAGATCGTGGAGGCATAATTTAGATAATGCCGAAACTGAGGAAGAAGAGAAGAAATACAGTGACGAGCTTAAGGTAATTGAAGCGGAAAAGAAAGACCTACTGGAGAAAATAGAACTAATTGAAAAACACCCCGAACTGGCAAAGCGGCTACATGTTCGTGGAAGTAGATGGCTTGGGAATAGGAAAAAGAACATCAAAGGTGGCGGCAGAAAACTTGTAGGCCTCGGCAAAGGTGTCAAAGACGGCGCAAACAAAGCAGTCAACGGTGCAATCGACGGCTACCACAAGCACAAAGTATGGGTTGCCGGCAAAATTTCCACATTCTGCGCATTCCTTATCCTGGTCATCCTGTATTACATGAAAGTTCTTGCGCACAGTGACTACATACCAATTAACGGATGGCAGATACTTGTTTTTGCGTTTTTCGCCATCCTGCTCGAAGTCATCAAATCCTCCATGTCCGAAGACAAAGCCGGCGAAAACGAGGCGCGCGAAATCATATTCATCCTTGCACTTCTCGCTATGGTTATTACAGTCTCAATAAGAGACCCATCAGTAGGTCTCTGGACATCATTGATATTCTGCGCAATCATCAGCGCATACCTTTTAATGGACTTTTACACAGACAGTGCTCTTGTAACCATAGTCCTTGCCATCGTCATGATGGTCATCATATACTTCACAGCAGCAGGATGGATGGATACACTTGGAGTAGAGACAGAAAAACTCGCAGTACAGACAGGATTTGGCGATGCAATTAAGACCAGTTTTGATGCGATTGGCGAAGGCGCATCAGACGTGTGGCTCATGATCACTAACCCAAACAAATGGTATGCAAAAAAAGAGGCAGAGGACAACGCACAGAAAGACCCGACTGCCTCAGACAGGGCAGTCGAGATAACCACCGCAAAAATCACGCCAACCATAGTGAACCTCGGAGACGAGATCAACCTCTTGGTGGAAATTGAGAACTTCGGGGACAGAGACACAACAAAGCCCGCGCGCGACGTGGAAATATCCGCCAAGAAAATAGGAGATCATCAGAAACACTTTGCACTCGAAGGCTCACAAGATGAAGAAGATGCAGAAGTAATAAGATACGTTGGAGACATCATATCCGGTGCAGGTGCGCAGGAAGCCTTCGAGATAAAAGCACCGCCGGTTAAAGATACAGATGAACCATGCATAGCCACATTTGAGCTGGAAACCGGGGTATCCTACGGCTATGACGTCGATACTATGGGAAATATTTTCATTATTGGCAGGAAACGCTACGACGAACTTGTCAAGCAGGATAAACTGGTTCAGGAAAAGCAGGTAGCAAAATCCACTTCCGGTCCTGTTTCAGTGAGTATCATGACAAATCTCCCGCAGCCGATTCCCGTGGAAAACGGAACAGAATTTTCTATTCATTTTGGCATCGTTAATACGCGCTCGTCAGGGGGAAAAGTAAATGTGACCAGCGTGGACATTGCAATCCCAAAAGAATTTGTCCCTGCCCTTAAAGATGCAGCTTACAAAAACTGCAAACTGTGCCATTTAGTAGATTCAGATGATAACCCCATAGTTGATGAATCTTTTGCTCACTATTCACTCAAGGGACTGTATGATGGTGGACCCGATACTTGCTCTGCCAACCCGGACAAGAGCCTGCTTATTGGAGGAGACATCAAGATTTTCAAGTGCGTGATACAGTATAATAAGACTATTGGAGATGATATTCCCTTTAAGAAGCCAATGGACATACATGTCAGCATTGACTACATCTACAAATACACCAAAACAGTTAGTTTCACTGTTCGCAAGCGCGACATTGACGCAGAAGAAGATATCACAAAATGCAGTTAGAAAAGATGCGTAAGCACCTGCAGGCTGTTTCTTATACCGATACCAAGCCCAAGTATTATTATTATCATTTTCAGGTACTTCTTCTCCATCTCATCCTCAGAGTACTTATCTATTGCCCACAGCGCCAGAGGAATCACCGCAAGCTTAAGAGCAAACATTATCCATGCGCCAGAGCCACTGATAAGAAGTATATCATTTGACTCAAGGAATTCCATGAGGCTTCTTCCCAGCACATGCTTTTCATTTTCAAATGTAGCATTTGCATATGCGTATGTCAGCGCCACAAATGTCCCTGTCGCATCCAGCAGGTGAGCCATTATAGCAGTTATGTTCCAGTTTGATAAGAATTTTTTTGCAACAGACTTTTTAGTTAGAAGGATTGCTGCAAACCATACAATCCAGATTGCATATATGAGTAAGAAGTTCGCGATATCAAGAACTTCGGGTGTGGTAATACATATCGCGATAGTCATTACACTCAATGCATAGCCTGCAAAACCCCATGTATGAAGAAGTTTTATTTTCTTTGTCTTCTTGAGACGAAGAGCCGCAAGAAGGACTGTGAATGATATCACAAACACAAGGACGTAGATAAAGGGAGTGACGAGAAACGGTGATGTTGTAAGCTTGATATCTCTTATAACACGAAGTGATGCACCAAAAATTATCCACCCCAGCAGCGATTTTGTAAAGTCACGATCAATCTTCACTTTGTATTTCCTGAAGAAATGCTCATACAAAAGCCATATCGCAGCCACAAAAATTATTGCCCAGGTCAGCGTATTGACTGGATTATAGCCGCTATCCTCTCTTATGGGATTAAGATAATATTTATTCACAAATTCAAAAAACATTTCACTCATCCCTTACCATTCATTTCTGACTCTTAACTTATTTAAGTATCTTTTTACAATTTATGGACTATGAACAAAAGAACCTTTATATTATTTCTACTCATAGCCCCTATACTCCTTGCCTCCGGGTGCGATGGAGGCGAAACAAAAACAGAAGTTATCAGCACAGACATGCTAGTCATTGAAGACATCCACGCAATCCCTTCACAAACAGTAAGAGACGGTGATACCGTAGTCATCAGGATGGACGTGACAAACAAGGGACAGAAGAATGTATGGATGCTTGTCGATGATGAGGATGGAATATCTGGCAATATGGTACTTGTAAACCACTGCGAGGGATTGTACGATTTGCAGCCGGACGGATTCGACATTGTTTCAGTCTCCAGTAACAATAAATGCGTACAACCCGATGCAGATTTTACTGTGGAGGTATCCGATAAAGTTTTGTCAAATCATGCCTGTTATGTAAAGTTCGTGCCGGAACAGACGCATGTATTCCAGTGGACTATCACAGCGCCGTCTAATGAAAAACTACACGGCCTTACCAACGAATGCACATTCAACTTCCAGACCATATATGCAGGAATAGCCGAAACCATAACTTATGTTTACTTCGCAATACCGCATGAAGTAGCGCAAAGAATATACACCAAAAATGATCTCACCCTCATAGGCGACAATGTCGCAAGTTACGGTCCTGTTGTCGCCAATTTCGAGACCGGCGAGGCGCAGCCGATAAGGTCAGGAGAAGAAGACACATGGACAGTATACCTGAACCTGAAGAATCTCGGGAGCGGAATCGCAAAGATTAACAGCATTGAACTAAACGTTGATGAAGACTCAGACTTCAAGCCATCAGTAACAGATGGTAATGAACCTAGTGTTCTCAATATTGTCAATTGCCCATTATATTCTTACTATTCAAAAGATTACTCTATAAGTGCAACAGACATTAATAAAAAATTGGAAGGACCAATCGAAAGTGGTAAAAGTAAATTCGAGACATATACCTCCAGACCCAATGGTTGCGGCACTACATGGACTGCAGAAACACCAGACGGGGATTTGAATTCAAGTTCAGGTTACTTCACATGGAACAGTTACAGATGTTGTCTTAACGGAATCAAAGATGATAACAAATTTCCTAAAAAATGCAAGCAGAGAAGCTGTGACTATTCGAAAAGTGATTTAAGCGCAAATACGTGCAAAAAGTATCTGAGTTTAAGAAACAAACTGGAAATCTTCGAAAAAGAATCATCGCGCATCGGCTGCACATTAACTGCCCCAAAAGACGTAAACATCATGCAGCCATACAAATTCGTGACACGCGCGAAATACGCCTACTCCCAGGAAAGAGACTTCAAGATAAAGACAGAGCCAAAACCATAATTAACCAGATAAACCAGATACTCAACAAAGAAACCTTCCAAAAACACATCACTTCTTCAAAAACATCCGATAAACCAACACCGCATAAAGCGCAACAAACACCCCGACAAAATACATCAGGTATTCCTTAACAAAGACATGCATATGCGCACCAATAATCATACCAAAAATAACCAGCGCAATCTTGACAACAGCAAAATCCCATATACTCAACTCACGAATCTTTCCCTCAGCCCACTCAATCAATCCCATACAATCACCTCATT
>QMVA01000065.1 GCA_003660865.1 Candidatus Nanohalarchaeota archaeon
AACTTGTTTTTGACATCTTGTAAACATTTTCATATAATTTACATGAAATATAAGAGCAGATTTACATTTATTGTATTCGTTTCTGGACAAAAAAATAATTTAAGCTTAACCGGGAATTGCTGAGTAAATTGTATTCTTTTTGAGATAATGAGAATGCATTGATGTCAAAATTAAATCACATTCTTGTAGGATTACCTACAAAATTAAAAACGGTCTGGAAACTATTTAAACTTTCGGCTTCAACAAATCTTATGCTCGACGAAACCACTTACAAAATAGCAATCTGCTTTATCATACTCATAGCCGGCTTCACAATATCCAACCTCGGTGAAAAGCTTATAACATCCCTCTGGCGAAAAAAATACAAAGCAAAGCTCGAAAGAGTGCAGTTAGCCCACATCTATGGTCTTACAATAAACATCCTCTCAATCTTAATCGCCCTCAGTTTCCTGAAAATAAACATAAAAGAAACAACCTTTTTTGAGATTTACGCTTACATTCCATTTATTTTGTCAATCATACTGCTCAGTATATTGATAGTTCTTGTCGTAAAAGTGATATCTTATTTTTTGGACAAATTCATATCCACAAGCGGGATAAAAAACATAGTCAAAGAATATGAGCAGGAACAAGCCCTCTCAAACCTGCTGCAGGCCATAAAATACACCTTATACATCATATTCTCGCTTCTTGCCATGACATCATTGGGCATAGACATATCATCAACAGTCCTTTTCTTAAAAAGCATCCTGTATCCCCTGTTGATATTCACCCTCGTCCTCCTGTTAGTAGGCCTGAAGCCATTCATAGAAAACTATTTCGCAGGACTGTACCTGAAAAACATGAATTTCCTAAGGATAGGAGAACAGGTCAAAATAAAAGAAGAGACCTGCACAATCGAGGCACTAAAAACAGAGGGCCTCATCCTGAAATCAAAAAGCGCATTCAACATATTTGTCCCATACAAAAAACTATACAATGAACAACTGCAATACAAGGAAATAATATACGATCTGGCAACCCTTGAAAAAATAAAAAATCACTTCCTTGCACAAACCCCAAGCTACTGCGGACCTGCATCAGCTTCCATGGTCCTGAAGATATTCGGATATGACATCACACAGGAAGAATTCGGAAAAATGGCAAAAACCATAGTACCTCCCCCGAAAAGACTCGACGGGGCAATAGTTCCCGGTGGAACCCACCCAAAAGATATTATACACACTGTTGAAAAATTAACAGAAAACAAAGTAACAGGCGCATGGATAAGCATAGACAAGATCAACGACCTAAAAATCGAGCTAAAGACATGGCTCGACAACAAGGCACTGATAATCATAGACTACAAAAAAAGCTACCTCTTCCCCGAAGCCACAAAAGCTCATTATTCAGTCTGCTTCTCAGTAAAAGGAGACGAACTTGTAATCCTCGACCCCAGCCAGAAAAAAGGCGGCGTATACTTCGCAGACATAAAAAAAGTATACCTTGGAATGAACACCTACTCAGAACTCCTCAAAGAAAAACGAGGCTACATCGTCCTTGCGCCAAAAGGAACTACCGCATACCATCGTCTCGAAAAAGGCCTGATCTACTCAGACCCCGACCTCTACAACAACCTAAGCAACAACCTCACAAAAGACCTGAACAATCTAATGCAAAAAGCCGCCAGGCTGGAAAACATCCTCCCGAAAAGCATAAAAAAAACAATAGAAGACTACAAAAGAAAAGAAAAAGTAACAAGAGTATGGCGCCCCAAACCAGATTGAAATACCTGAGCTATTCCAGGCAAACCCCGCCATAATCCAGCAGATCACGCAACTGCCCAAGCACAGTCTCCCGTAACTTCCTCCCTTCATCCGTAAGACTATAAACTTTTCTCTCCCTATACCCTTCGTATGCAGCACTCACATCCACAAGCCCGTTTTTGCGCATACTGTTCAAAAGCGGATAAACCTGCCCCGCGCTAAGATTCTTCCCAGTGATCTTCAAAAAATCACTCATCAGCTCATACCCGTACTTAGGCGACTTATGAAGCGCCACAAGCACATAAAGCTTAGTAAGATTAGTCAAAAAAGACTCCTCAGTTTTCATAACACATCACATCCATAACTTAGTATGTACCTCACACAGTATGTACACCATACATATTAATCGCAGCAGAAATATAAACATATGTCGCACAGAGACATATCGAATAATGCTATATCTCTTCAAAAAAAAGAAAAACGAGGATCACTCCTCGCTCTGACTCTCGACAGTCTGCTTCTTTCGATTACCTTTCTGGTTACGCGGAGTGGTATTTCTGTTCCGCGTATGCTTTCCACCCTGGTCGAAATTTTCATCTCGTGCCATAGTACACCTCCTTCTGTTTTTATTTTCCCGCATCAGATTCAATAAAATGAATCATTACATGCGGGGTGCCCTAAGGGCATCACAGCCACAGGATTCGAACCTGATATCGCACACCCTAATGCATGCCAACTGCTAATAAGAAAAAAACAACATCCAACACAAGACACCTAAAGACACCTCTCGCGCAAAAGCAAGACTAACACAAAAGTCTCACCTGTTTCGCATCGCAAACGCAACCAAAACAGCGCTCAAGTACATCAAATCCCAAGTAAAGGATTCAATAAATGCCTAAAAAAGGTCTTTTTATATGTGTTGAAACATCATACCCCTGAAAAAAACTCAATCCTAGTAAAATTCTTCCTCTTATCAAGAGCATCCGCAGTAATAATAAACATAACAATATTAGCGCATCCCTCAGCAAACCGCGCAAAACTCTGCACAACCGCATTCTTCACCTTATCCGACGAACATACCACATAACACCTCTGGGAAGCAACCTTAACATTCTCAAAAACCTTATCATAATCAGTAGTATTCTCAAAATAAAGACCCACGCGCGATCCTTCCTTCTCAATCATGCACACAGAATCATTCACCTTATCAACAACCTTAAACCCCTTCGACTTCAAAAAATCAACATAAGGATACACATTCATAGTCTCGACAATCGGCTTAAGCGACCTGAACCTCTCATGAAACATCCTCCGTCCAGTAGGCAGAAGATAATAATAATGCGACTTCTGCCTATACACCTTCCCCTCCTTCATGCCGACCAGCCCGCACTCGACAAGCTCCGCCACCTGCTCTTTAAACACCGTCCCCGAGCACCCAATCTCCTTATATATTGTCGCAGCATTACAGCCCTTAGAAGACCCGATAGCCTCAAAGATATCCAGCTGCCTCTCACTAAGCTTACTAAGATCAACAACCTTCTCAACCTCTTTAACAACCTCATCCGAAACAGTATCAAGCACCTTATCCCCAAGAATCTCCAAAAGCCTCTTATCATTGATATACCCCATCTTCACCTTCACATGCGGGAACTCCACAAGAAATGGGCTTGAAAACGCAAGCCTCCTGCAAAGCATAAACCCATGCCCAACAGGCATCTTCCTGATATACTGCCCATCCTCATGATAGTCGATCCCAAGCATATTACTCGCATCCTGGATATCAGAATTCTGCTTGGAATCAAGCCCCAGGTTCATATACACATGCGTACTCGTATTACCCAGCGCAGGATAACTGATCATAGACGGGTGCTGGTCAGTATATATTATCCCGACACCAAGCTCCCGAATCTCCCTAAATATCAGGTCGATCACAGTCTCAGTCCCCAGCTTGGCAGACTTCTCGCGATTCACAAGATGATGCGCCTCCTCAAGCACAACAACTGCGCGGAGATCCTCGCGCACACCAGAAAGCAAAAGCCAATCGCGCAGCCACTGCAATATAATCTCAATAATAAACGTCCTGTCATTCGGCGACAAAGAATCAAGCTCAAGCACAGTGATAGCCCCCGGCTCAAGAAAAGACGACGGAAGCACACCCTTATCAGTATCAAAAATATTGCCCGTATCCCGATAATTCAGAGAATCAATCGGCCTCTCTGCAGTCGCAATCCAGTTCCTCTCACGCGCAGAGATCTTCGAATCAGCAAAAGAATACACCCAATTGCGCAAATCCTTAATTCGTGGAGTTTTAGACTGCTCATAAACATCATCCAGCGCCTTAAGAATAATATGCTTCCCCCCGCCCATAAGCCAGTAAGCATGATCAAACACCTCAGCAAACTCCTTAGCCCACTGCGTGATGCTGATCCCCTCAGGCGGGACAAGCGGGTTAAACCGAAACGGCGCAACCTCCCTTCCGACAGTATAGACATTCATGCGCCCTTTAAACCCGGGAAGATCAATCATGTCGCGGTAATTCATCTTCGAAAAATCAAATATGATGATAGGTATCTTCTCATCAGCAAGGCCGCGCGTAAGATGCTGGATAAGATTAGTCTTCCCGTAACCCGAAGACCCAAAGACCCCCATATGCGTTAGAAGATGGTTCTTATCATACATAAAAGGATACAGCTTCCGCTTCCCGTAAAGCACATTACCCACAAAAATATCCCCTGCCATGCACTCTGATTCAGACGGCGGCTCCATAAGTATAGACTTGCGAAGATCCTCATCCTTAAACGCAGTAGCCTTCAAAGCATCAATAATAGACATGATCCTTGCCCTCGTCTCCTCGTCGCCAAGAAGATAAGCCCTCTCGAGCTTTCGCGCATTCCCACTATCAAGAATCGGGACCAGCCTGCTGATCTCATCAGCAATTTCAGAAGCACTGAGAGTCCTCCCCCTTGAAACCAGCGGCCTTCTCCTGCGCTCCATCTAAATCCCCTTGACATCCTCAAACAAGGACGCAATTTTCTTCTCAGAGCGATGCTCTTCCTTAAGCGCCCTAAGCTCAGTACTCAACTCAACCGTATCATGAAAAAACTGTAACAACTCATTTCTCTTCTGCTGCTTCAGCATAGAGATATGAAGCTTGATACTCCTGATATCATCAAAGTCAGTACACTGTGTAATGAACGTCTCCTTATCCCTGATATCCTCCTCAATATCCTTGAGAATCTCCTTATTTATCTCCTTTCTAAGCTCCGTCGCATCAGTCAACTCCTTGATCCTTTCCTCAAGAAACTCCACCCTGTCAAACAGGTTGCCTATAATCTGCGGACCATCGCATTGAAGGCGCGTAATCTTACTGATATCCTCGCGTGGGACAGCCTCCCTCTGCATGATCTTAATAGTATCCGGCGCCTCAACAAGTATATCCTCTTCCTCCTCAGGCCGAGGCGCCCTGTTAGCAATCTTATACAGCAATTCATCTTTAAGAGAATCCTTATACTTTTCAGAAACCTCCTCCCCAACATAATCCTGCGGCGAATTCTCCGGCGTACGATGTGAGATATAATCCTTGGTCCGGGTCATCCCGTAATCGCGCTTCTTTTCCTTGTAAACCATATCAGCACCTCATCTCGCACAATACTAAAGACATCCAAGACATCAAAAGTCAGTCTTAGACAGCCAAATATTATCTTGTTGCGCTATTACTACACAGTAACATTTAAATATCTTTCCGTGAAAACCGGCAGCGCCGCAACAAACACCCCACTAAAGACACCAAAGACAATAAAGACACGATTGCGCATATACTCAAACCCTCTTCAGAACAAGCGCATCAGTCCAAGATTACATCAGTTGTTCAACATCTGCCACACACCTGAAATGCTGTCGTGTCTGAATATTATTTCGTTTACTTGACACATTCTGGTTCATTTTCTAACCTCTCCCAAAATAACGCGATGCGGTTCGGCAATTTACGACGAAACGCAATATTTGGTGTTTCAAATGACTCAATATCTAATGCTGTTGTCAGGCGATCATTGTACCAGCTAATCCATTCCTGCAACGTATCGAACTTCCATCTATGCTTATTGTATTCCTGCCATCGTCTTTCCAATTTGCCATTCGTTTGAGGATTCTTTAATCTGCTTGGGATGTGCTTTATTCCTCGTTTTTCAAGATACTTTTCAAATTCTCCAAGAGTCCTGTTGCCCTTTTTGTCTCTCTTGCTATTGAAAAATTGAGTGCCTCGATCCGTATTCACGCGTTCTATTTTCCATTTGTATTTCTCAAGTCCTTCCTCTGCTTTTTCAAATGTAACTATGGCATTTTCGGTTGTCTCTTCCTTAAATTCTCCACCGGATAAAATCTTCCTGGAAGCATCATCTATCCAAAGGATACAATGTGGATCCTTATCTGAAGTTCTGTGATAGTCAGAGTGAGCCATTGCTCCTGATTCAGGCCATTCATACCTACATCTTTTACGTTTCTTCTTCTTGTTTAGCTTACTATTCACCAAACCTTTACTCTTCATGTATTCATATATTTTATCCTTAGGAGCATAGTGTTTTTGTCGTTTCAATTCATAGTAAAGCATTCTTGGGTTAAGGTATGTTTTTTTATACGTCTTATCAATTTCGTCTTTCTGTTCTTCTGTCAAATACGTCTTAGGTCGTCTGTTTTTTTTGAGTACTGGATATCTTTTCGTTTCATTGAACTCTTTGACGAGTTGCTGAATGCGACGCTCAGTTACTTTGTACACAATGCAAACTTCGCGCGGAAGCTTTTTCTTCTTAACGACTTGATCTACAAGCCACTTGATTCTCTTTTCATTCAATTTGTCCATTGATTTATGGTCTTTTTCATTATTATATCTTCGACGAAATGATTTCCAGACACGACATATAACTTTGCGGGAAATCATTGCGTAGCAACTGCAAAGCAATGTCCTTTGCATCTTTGCCATCATATTTCACCGCTGATTTGGTGATTCTGTGAATTTCACAGGATTTGCTACTTTGACCTTATACCCTGCATCGTTCAGGGTATCATACAACGGGCAGATGAAAGTCGTAGACTCCATCCCTATCACAAGTTGTGATTTTGATATCCAAGAAATGACATCCAGACACTGCTTTGGATCTGTCTTGATTTCACCTCTTTCCTGGATACGTCCTTCTTCTGTTACTAAAGCATAAGCAGTTGTCTGCTTATGCACATCCAATCCTAATGTGAAGTTCATTCACATCACCTCCATTGTTTTTTACTAATCAATGAAAAGACACGGATGCTTAAGAATACTTATTACCTACTTATAGCAACAATCCTTTCTTATCTGGATTCATGCAAAACATTTTGTGCGTCAAAGCTAAAAAACGATTTACAAACCACAAGAAACAACAACCTTTATAATGTTTTGTTATTAATGTGTAGTACTTAGTTAATTAACAACTTATAAGGTGTAAATATGTGGGATTTTCATAAACAATACACAAGCGCAATAATCACATTCTTTATAATAGCGATACTACTGATATCAGGACCGGTGCAGGCAATGACACTTAGCATAATAGACCTCCCGGACTATGCAGAGATAGGCGAAATAATAAACTTCATGCTGGACATAGATATTGACGCAAGCGAGCGCGTACCCATAAAAGAAATCATACTCAGTATAAATTCAACTGAATGCAGATACCATACCAATGGCACACTCAACCCTATATCACCTGTGAACTGCAGTGCTTTCACACTAACCCGGACACAAGATACCCCATACACGTATGGTCAGGGGTATGGCCACGACAACTACACCACACAAAACTATGGTTATGGTTATGGTTATGG
>QMVA01000066.1 GCA_003660865.1 Candidatus Nanohalarchaeota archaeon
CGTGACATGCTCACCGCAAAAAGCATGATATTCGGCATGACCCTGTTTTCAGGACTCGTACTCGTAGCCTTGGGATTATTCGGTCCCTTCATATATGGCATATAAAAAATATGTCGCTTAATAAAAGGTCTGTACTGCTTATTGCTACCGCAGAATGAATGGCCTGTGATGATATTGTAGTGTCGTCACAGAGTACATTAACTCTTTTGGCCGGGAGCACAAGAAGGATTGTTAAAATTTATAAGAATGAAAACATCATCTATATTCGTGAGGTTTATGGCAGAAATGTTTAAAAAAAATGGAAAAATCAAGGAGAATAAACAGGATTTGTATAGCTATAATCAACTGCTTGTAGATATCCGGTCTATACTGGATAGAGGCTTATCAAAGGCATATAAAGCAGTAGATAATCTTAAGGTTCAGACCTACTGGCAGATTGGTGAAAGGGTTGTCCGTGAAGAAATAAATCAAAAACGTGCAGGGTATGGAGAAGAGATTGTTAAAAAATTGTCAGTTGATTTAGATATTCATGAGAGAACCTTGTACCGGGTCGTAAAATTCTATAATATTTACCCGATTTTGACAACAGTGTTGTCAGAATTAAGCTGGTCGCATTATCTTGTATTGATTGATGTTAAGAATGACCATCACAGAAAGTTCTATGAGGCAAGAACAGTAAAAGAAAGCTGGAGCGTGAGGGAACTAAAAAAGAGAATAACATCCAAGGAATATGAAAAAGCGCGCAAAAAAGGCGAGATAACAATCAGACTGCCCAGGCAATTACCAGGCCCGGAGGATGTTTTTAAGGAAAGCTATAACTGGGACTTTATAACTCTTGATAATCAGCATACTGAAAATGAACTTGAAGATGCTCTGTTAAATAATATACAAAAGACATTGCTTGAATTTGGATGTGGTTTTGCATTCATGGGAAGACAGCAAAAGGTTTTGATAAACAATAACTGGCATAAAATTGATATGCTATTTTATCACATCCAGCTAAAGTGTCATGTCATTGTTGAACTTAAAGCAAGAGCATTAATCTCAGGAGATATTGAGCAGGTAACAAAATACCTGACATATTTCAGGGAAAGGAAAATGCAGCAAGACAGGGACCCCATTGCGCTTGTAATATGCAAAACCCATGACAAAATTGATGTATACTATAGCGCAGGAAAAAACAGGGATGATATCTTTGTTGCAGAATACAAAGTAAAACTACCTGATGAGGAAGATATCAAAAAAGCACTGGTAAAAGAATCATAAATAACAATTCCCTTGCTGGTGAGCACATCCATATCACAGTATATGCAAGCATGAAAGCAAGACCGCGTAATTGAAATATCAAATGATTACGAAACATCATCATATGTTAATATGTATAATTCAACAACTATAGTGAAAACATAAAATAAATGAGCAAACATCACTCAAAACAAAATTGCCTTGATCTATCCGGGCGAATCACAGATTCGTTGGATTTTCGAAATGCTCACCCATTTCGAATGACTATGATAAAAATCGCAGATTTTTAAGCATATGGCAAGACACTATTTTGAACCGAAGTTCGAAAGCTTGGAACAACAGTTCCATGATACTCAATTTATTAGTGCCTTGACTATACATAGTAAACTAAAAACAAATATAATCTGGTTGGTAATTTACCATGAATCCCAAAGCATTCAAAAACGTACAAGAAACAATCTTCACCGTCTCAGTCATCCTCATGGTGGCGCTTTCAGTAATAATGACCTACACTTATCTTCAAAGCATACCTATCCCTACAAATTTTGAAAACCACATCACAGGAAGCACAGAAGATATATCATCCCGCTTTGCAGAATGTGCTGTAGCATGTTACTATACCCAAAAAAACAAAAAACAAACAAAAGAAGACTGTTACATACTCCACATCAGAACAAAAGACACACTGACAAAAGAGTCCCTCCTAAACAAAATCCCACAAAGCAGACTACCCCACAATATAATTCAGTTTTCAGACAGCAAATCCTGCCTTGCCCGGAAAAATACAGACACAACATTCAAGATAACCTACGACAGCTTCAAAAATAAACTCCTGATAACAAAACTAGATGGTGCTCTATGAGAAAAGGAATATCTCCCCAGAAAATAGCATACCTTATATTTGCCCTGATCGGTGCAATAATAATGCTTGCAATCTACATAAACTTCGCTGCCCAGTCACAGGGCGGCATTTTCTGCAGCGTATACAGTAACGTATACAGAATACTCCCCCAAGGCGACGATCCACCTCCCCTGCCCCAAGCCTGCATTAAAAGGCCGGATACATCAATTGATACAACACGCATTATCTCACAGGAAAAGTCCATTGTAGAAGATCACCTTGTAGAATACATCGTGAGCTGCTACCAGAAAAACCATGGCTACCGCAATCTTACACTCCCCTGCTACAGCCTAAAAATCGTATCCCTTGCAGGAGAAATATCCGAACTCGACATAACAGACAACATGGAAGCCACAGGATTCATCTGCGACACACTTGGAAACTCAAAAATAATAGACTCCCGTGGCCGTACAATAGATTACTCATCTGTATCAAACAAAGTTTGCGGCACATCAGACCAGATAACCTGGGTAGTCCATCAAAACACAATCAAAAAAGGAGATATTGTTGAAATAAAGTACACAGATCGTAAAATCAAAGTAATCACTTGATAATCACAGCCGACAACATGCAAACCTTTATATACAACATAAACCTAAAATATTCACTATGACTTCTATCATAGCAGGAAACAAAAATAAAAGAAAAGGGCAAATGTCCCTAGAAATGATAATCGGGCTAATAATCTTGCTTGTGGTAGCAGCAGTTGTCATCAAGATTTTCATGGACAAGATGAGCGGTGATGCCCTGGCCCCTCCGGAAACACTTGAACTTGAGGCTTTCCGCCAGCACTGTGACGCTTTATGCACAAGATACGTAGACACTAATTTCGCAGGAGCAGAAGCGCTTGCATACTGCGAAAAATATTTTGAGATTGACCTCAATAAAAACGGGAAGATTCCCGGCGAGGCAGCAAAACTGGAAGGCTATGGTCTGTGCGAGGACAGAGTCTACTGCTTCAACATAAAAGAATGCAACTGGGGCTCAAGCAGCCGCAGCCGTCTGACACCCGAAAAATGCAAAGATCTTATGTGTGATGTCTATACAGAGCGCTATCATGACAATGTGACCGCAGCAGAATACATCCAGCATAAGATAGAATTCGGCTCATGTGACTATGACGATGAGGAAATATCATTCGAAGACTCAACTGGAAATATAAGGTCTCTTGCAGCCTGGCATAGTGACATATATGAACATGTCCACTGCCGCGGAAAGACCGGCTGAACACAATATATTATCCGTTTCAATCAAATGTGGGAATTCAATTCCTCATACTACTTTTTTCTTCTATTATAGTTAACGCTGATACCAACTGGACAAATAGACAAATACAACGTGAACATTATGGAAAAAAGCATATTCATGAACAAAAAGGAAAGAACAGAAATCCGCAAATACCAGATAATAACCATAATACTCATGTTGCTAATACTTGCCCCTATTCTCATAAAAATATTCAAATCCAATCCAAAACTGGATGAAGCAGTAATACCGGAATCAGTTGACATTGACTTCGACAAATACATTACTGATTGCGATGCACTATGCAAAAGATTTACCGACAGCAAACGCAACCCAAGTGAAGCACTTGCATACTGTGAAAAATACTTTGAAATCGACCTGGACAAAAACGGAAGAACAGCATCTGATGCATCCATACTAAACAACCATGGTGTCTGTGAAGACCGCGTCTACTGCTTCAACATAAAAGAATGCACATGGGGCTCAAGCAGCCGCAGTCGCCTGACACCAGAGAAATGCAAAGACATAATGTGTGACATCTACACAGAAAAGTACACTGACAACACAACAGCCGCCAAATACATAGAAAGCAGGATTAAATTCGGTTCATGCAACCCGAAAGATAGCGAACTCACACAAGAAGACTCATCCGTATCATGGTGGACAGACACCTACCAAAACGTACACTGCAGAAGCTACTAAAACTTAACCTTCTCCCTAAGCGCATCAACACTCTCCCTGTTAGAAAGATTATCCATCCTTATCCCACGCGCTAAAAGCCATTCCCTCGTCTTTCCAAGAATCACAACATCCTTCTTCTTCATCTCAGAAACACTGCCGGCGCCGCAAAGAAACATACACGACCTCATCTCATCAATAATTCTCGAAAGAACAGAAACGACTTCCTTATGCGACCTGGTCGCAGCCTTAAGCACCGGCAAAGCCACACCAGCATAATCCGCACCCAGCGCAATAGCTTTTGCAGCATCAACACCGTCCCTCACACCACCAGATGCAATAATCCCTGTATTCACAGCCTGCCTGCACTCAACCAAAGAACAGACCGTAGGAATACCCCAGTTCTTAAACAACAACCCCTGCCCCTTCTTATCGCGATAATGCTCAACCATACTAAACGACGTGCCGCCAAGCCCCCCGACATCAATCATACTCGCCCCTGCCCTCGAAATCATAATAGCAGTCTCCCGGCAAATCCCTGCACCAGTCTCCTTCACAACCACCGGAACCCCGAGATTCTGGCAAAAATACTTCAGCCGCTCAAAAGAGCCCTTCCAGTTGACATTACCCTCCGGCTGCACCGTCTCCTGAACTGCATTCAGATGAATTGCAACACCATCTGCCCCAATTTCCTTGCACGAATCCTTAATCTGCCTGATATCATACTCATCAATCAACTGCACAAGCCCGATATTAGATAATATGGGTATCGTAGGCGCAACATCCCGCACCTTATAAGTATCCCACAATGCATCATCAACCAGCGCAGCCCTCACAGACCCTACCCCGAACCCAACACCGACTTCCTCGCACGCCCGGGCAAGATTCTTATTAATCTTCTCTGCAATCTTGGCCCCGCCAGTAATCGCCTCAACAATCAGAGGCGCACTCATCTTCTTGCCAAGAAACTCACACGACAAATCAATCTCATCCCTATCCAAATCAACAATCGCATGATGTACAAGACACACATCATCAAACCCTGAAGACACATCAGACTCAACATCTTCCAGAAGACACACCTTAATGTGGCTCTCCTTTCTCAACTCAACATCACTCTTCTTAACTGCTGCCATAAAATACCACTTCTATCATGAAACTTTGCAAAAAACATCTAAACAACAGTTTACCTGCAAATTATTTATACTTTCTGTGCAACATCACCAAATCCTGACCACACTCTCACCACGAGGCATATTCATAAGCTTCTCACCAACCGCAGTCCTCAAAACAACCTTCTCACCCGGGGCAACTTCCCCAATCACACACGCATCACAATCAAATTCCCTCAAAATACCGAATACATCATCGGCATCACTCCCGCGCACCCCAAAACAATCCTCCCTTCACACGCAATCTCAAAAACATCAATCCCGGGAATATCGTATATCGCACGAACCTCCTTCTTAACCAGCACCCTATCATCCTCCACAACAATACGCACTTTGCTCTTCAAAGCCAGCTCATTAAGACACGCAGAAAGCTCCCCCCCCTCGTAGGATCCTTGCACGCCTTGATATGCCGCCCCTCTGCACGCATCAACAGCCTCAAACCGGTGCACAATCAGAAACAAGAGAACCCTCATAGCCGAACCGCGAAGAAAGAATAGCTGCGCCATGATCACCCGCACTCCCGGAAACTACAATCTTATCCCCCACCTCAAGACCGCTATTGGCAATAACCTTATCCGCAATAGCGACCCCCGAAACATTAATCAAAATACCCCGCACTTCACCCTTGGAAAGAACCTTAGTATCTCCTGTAACAACAGGCACATTCACCTTCTCACAAACCCTGTTGACAGACTCAAGAATCTTCCATAGTTCATCATCAGAAAATCCCTCCTCAATCACAAGCGCAAGACCAATTGGTCTTGCACCCATCACACAAAGGTCATTGATAGTGCCGCAAACAGCAAGTTTCCCAATATCCCCACCCGGGAAAAACACATGCTCAACAGTAAAACTATTCGTAGTAAAAACAACATACTTATCCCCAATTTTCACATAAGCGCCGTCATCAAGAACACCTGAGAAGCCACCCTTGACCGTAAGAATGCGCCTCATCTTATCAATAAGCGCACCCATCTCCACTCCGCCGGCCCCATCACTTATCGTAACCATCTAAAACACCTACACTCTCTTTTGCAGGACCAACATTTTAAATCCAAACAACAAAACAGAACTAAAGACACCTGACTTTCAGCTTTTTACTCTTCTTCTTCTTACTATAAACAGAACTAATATCATACAACGTCTTCTGTGTAGCATCCCTTTTATTCTTCCGAAAAACACTCGAAAGCCTGTCAAAGACACCCTCTTTTTTACTGGCGCAAGACACCATGCCTTTACTGCCATAGCTACCATAAGCATACGAAAATGGTGACGGTTTCGATTTACTCTTATTACTCTTTATCATCCCGCTCAGCATACTGACTTCTTTCATCACACCCTCATTAAGCGACCTCTTCTTCTTTTTCAGTCTGAAGCCACTGCCATGCTGAAAACCGCTAGCCGTTTGCTGCATGTTCATGCTATAATACTGCCATCCAAACAACCCTGCAATCAAAAGCACAACAATAATCAGCCCATTCCTAAGCCAATTGCTCTTCTTCTCCTCTCCCATAAGCTCCCCGCTTTCAAGCCTTGATTTTATCTCAAGCATCAAAGACTCCGCAGACTTTTGGCTCTCATAAGCTGAAAGATAATCCGCGCTCTCGATTGCCGCCCTTGCACTCTTCAGATACTCACCAACATCGAAAAGTGTATCATTCAACTCAGTCACGTTCGTATTATTGGCATAATCATGCAAAAGAACCTGTAACAGATCATACATTTCCATATATTCTGAATCCATCTTAACCATAGTATCATTAATCACAATTTTCTCATCATCATCCGGGGTAACCTTCAAATCAAACGAAAGATTCGCATTGGCTTCAAAAGACACAGCAAGCGCAACAACCTCCTGCGCTCCAATCGAAAGATTAACCGTATTTATCTCCACCTTAACAGGCACAACCCCTCCGCTCTCAAGCGTATCAGAATAATTTGAAAGAACAATATACCATCCGACTGCATCAACACTATCATCCGCAAAATCAAGCGAAAAACTCAATCCCGTAACATTCTTCTCACCCGTATTCTTCAGGTTAAACGTAACATTGCGAAAAGTCCCGTGCTCAATCTCAAGCGCATCCGGACCACCAGTAATGCCCAATGAATATTCTGCAATTTGTGCAGCAACCTCAACTTTCTTCTTCACACACGCATGATCCATGATAATCTCATCATCTGCGCAATCAAGCTCCTTGCAGACCAGATGTGTATTGCAATACTCATCCCCGAAACAATCATCATCCGCAACGCAATTAGGATAATCCGTATC
>QMVA01000067.1 GCA_003660865.1 Candidatus Nanohalarchaeota archaeon
CATTGGACAAAACCCTAAATTTGAACCCATTTGGAGGATAAATAACCGTAACTGTCAAATTGTTCATGTATTTTTTGAGGAGTTTCACGTTTCTTACTTGCGGTTTTTTGGCAAAATGAAGTTTAACTACAACGAAAGGAGGGATCATCCATGCATGAGATTGCACTTGATGTGCAGGTAACTATCTGCACACCAGAAAATAAAAAAATGACGATTGGCAATATCGCCACCAGTATTAGGAAGTTGATACTCCCCACCCTAAAGGGCGGGGATTCTTACGTTGGGTAAATTGGTTAGTTTTAGCATGATGAGCCTCTTGATTTTCAATATATGATTTCGCTTTCTCTATAGTGATATGACCTACTGAAGCCATAAATTTTCAATCACCACTATGTTGACTTTTTGTGTGCTTTATATGTCATTTTAGTGGCTAAGGCATACTTTTGTCAATATAATACCTCATTTTGTGTGTTAAAGCACACTTCTCTCCAATCAACCCCTAACAACAACCCTTTCACTTACGACCCGCCCTCCTCGAACATACTCCCCTGTATCATCATCGCGCAGCCCGAAAGTAAACAACGATTCACCTGCGCCATAATCCAACGGAACATCCACAGCAACAACAATAGCAGCAACCTCGCCATCATCCATCAAAGGCAAAGAAACATCAAATCCAATCACCCCCGAACTACTAACAGATGTAATGACTGTACGTATAGAATAATTCCCACCAACACCCAGAGATTTAACAAAATACGTAAGATTCGCAGTCTTTCCGCGCTGAAGCGCATCAAGCGCGTATCCAAGCACCACAAACTGCCCGTAATCAACCAGCACAGGATTCAAGACCTCCACAGCGCCAACCAGTAAAGTGTCATCAACAGTATTTAATGTACGTACATCTTCCCCCGAATAATAATCCGAAAGGCGCTTCTTCCTCACAGTAATCTGTCCGAGATACGGCGCATCACCGCGCACATTCCTACTGCTCAAATCCACCCTCTCACCAGTCACCGCATCATACAGCCCAAACCTTATCCGATAAATCCCCTCAGAAACACTATATGGCACAGACACATCATACTTCTCTGATATTACATTCCCTGAAATCCATTCAGAAGTAGGACGCGCAAGCGCATGATCATCCTGAAAGACAATCCTTCCCCTTGAATCAATGAAATGCACAAACACCGTATAATCCACATCCACACTCTCAAGCGACCTCCACCAGTATGTCATCCTAAAATCGTGCCCGGGAGAAACAACACCCACGTCCATATCATAGCCAAGAAATGCTATCCTGTCATCAAAAACATAAAACCGCGAGCGACTTATACCTGCATTTCCTGTAGTGGCATTCCTCCCATTATAAAAGAACTGCACATCCATTGATCGGTTATACAGTTCATCAAAATACCAAGGAATATTTATCATCCCCACTTCATTCGAATCATCAGTACCCACAGGAGAATACCCCCTAAACAGCGATACATGCATCTCATACCCCCCGGTTGCAACCTCCGCCGGCATCATAATCTCACCCGATACCAGAACAATCTCCCCCTTCAGAAGCGTCATCGAAGGAAACCCGAACTGGTTCTGGAACGCAGTATCATCATCACAAAAATCCGTAACAACAGTAACTCCATCCACAACCATATCCTCAGAAGACCTGAAATAATAATTCACATGCGCACTCTCACCCCTCTTAAGCGGATGGCTGATATCATAGCCAATAAACACAAGACCATTCTCAAAATCAATCCTATGGGGTCGCGATATCTTAAGCCCCTGCACCTCCTCAAAAGACCCCTCAGAAGAATCGTATTTAACATATTCGCCTTCATAGACCTCCTTACCCATCGAAAACACCAAAGGATAAAAAATATTTACAGCCAGCAGCAAAACAATAACTCCAGGCGCAAGAAACCTCAAAGTTCTCTTCGGATTCTCTGTACGCAGCATCAGCACATCCACAGCCTGCGCATAAACACCCATTACAACACGCGAACTTCTGGCAGCAATAATTAATCCAAAACACACGCACAAAAAAGAAACCTGCAAAATAACACTTGCCCTCGTAACCGGTATCTTAAGATAAATATTCGAAAACATGACCGTAAGAGCCACAAACGATATACTCAGACCCAGAGAAAACGCAATCCTCTCCATACTATCTATCTCACCTTCCTTGAACAGGGCATAAGTAGAAACAAACCCCGGGATAAAAAGCACAAAAAGAAGGCCAAAAACCGCAGGAAAAAAAAGATACAGTCCTAGCCCGGCCAAAACCAATACAATTACCCGAAAAGAAGATTCTCTGAGCACCATAGTAAAATTACAACTGCACAGTGACATTTAAATTATTACTGCTTGGAAAAACATATACTTTCTATCCCTTCCCCGCCGATAGCTTCGAAAACAAAGTAAGAACCGCCTTCGCCTCCTTCTCCGTCACATCAGACTTCGCAATAATCCGCCTGAAAGCAAGCTTCACCGTATCCGGGTTCTTAAACGAATCAGCATCCACAAGACCGTTAAAACACTCAAGCAGTCTCTCACTAGTCCCCCGCAAAATACCATTGGGCGACACGCAATACACCTCCTGCGCAAGCTCATAAAGCACAACACAGACCGCGTGCGACAGATTCATCGTAGGATACTCAAGTACCGCAGGAATAGTCGAAATGATATCACACATCAAAAGCTCATCATTAGAAAGCCCGTTGCTCTCCCTGCCGAACACAAGAGCAGCATTCCTGCCGGAAATAACCCCCGAAAGCTCCTTTAAAGCAACCGGATGCCTCAAAAGCCCGGACCCGCAGCCCACCTTAGCACTAAACCCCACAACCACATCAAACTTCCCCAAGCAATCGACGGACCTCACCCTTTTAGACTGCTCATAAACATCATACCCATGCATTGAATACGCCTTGACATCATCTGTAAGAGGCGCCTTCGGATTAACAAGAACAAGATCCTTAACCCCGAAATTCTTCATCACTCTTGCGACAAACCCTATATTGCCATCTGACTCAGGCTCCACAAGCACAACCGTAAACATACAGCGACTTTAACACCTTTAATTTAAGTTACTTTCCTTATTTTCCAGCAAAATAACCCCGACCTTTCGATAAGTATATATACAAGTTCGGTTAACAAAAATTATGGCAATAAAAGACAATGAAGGATTAATATTCCGTGAACTCAGAAAAAAGGTACTTAACGAAGAACCTGAACCAAAAAACAACAACGCACAACCAGACATAACAAAAAACGAAGTTATAAATCACATAAAAATCTCAATATTCTCGGGCCTTAAGCTTGGCATTGGAATAACACTTGGCAGCTTCATTGGAATGATAATCATCTCAACAATACTGCTCATCACAGGCCTGTCATTAGCTGCAATCGCCGGCTCTTACCTAAACGTTGATGTTTTAGCATACGCAAACATGACACATCTCATTTAGCAATATGTACTACTCTTTTCTCAGCCAGAATCTTATCATACAACTCAAACGGCGTCTTTTCAACCCTGAAATGAGGATATAACTCAAACAACCTGTCAAGAGACGCAATAGCATCTCTGCGATGCCCTGCAAGATCATGTGCATAAGCGGCATCAAAAAGCGATATCTGCTGATAACGTCTTATTATACTTATATCCTTTGCTTCAAAGCGATACTTAGTCTTTCGGGCAAGCAAAACCCCAGACACACTGATAGCCATTTTAAAGGACTCAATTGCAGTGCCAAGATGTTTCTCTCTTTTGGAGGCACTCTGTTCAGTCTCTGCTATTTGAAGCAATACCACACCCTTCGCAAGCATAAACTTCGGACCATCCACGCGATACGGATTTACGCTTTTAATCCCATCCTCAATATAATCAAGAGCCATCAAGTACTCCTTAGCCCTGCGGCAAATCTGCATTGCAAGAAAACATACATCTGCCCGGTTATAATTATCACCATCCACAGTATCAATAGACAGCGCATTCTGAACATTTTCCAGAGCAAGATCAAGTTCATTAAGATTTACAAACCTCCTTGCCTCTCTATAGGACTTAAACGCCTTCTTGTTATTATCCTGCTCATCACCCTCTGATTCTGCAAGAAAATCAGGAGCATCTTCATTTTCCGGTTTTGCCTTAATATTTTTGCCAATCATTGCTAAATTTATAACTGCCCTCGTATATATAATTTACTGGCATCACATACAGTTAAAAATCTTTCAGGCAAAAAACCATCATGCGAATAGAACACAAAGGCACAAAAATATCAACCTGCAAACACGTATACGAGCCATCAGAAGACACATTCCTGCTCATGGACTCACTTAGATATCTCAACATAAGACCTACAGACAACATACTTGAGATTGGCACAGGCACAGGCATAATTGCCCTCCACGCAGCAAAACACGCAAAGCAAGTCACGGCAACAGACATAAATTCATACGCACTAAACTGCGCAAAAAAAAACGCAGAACTAAACAACATCAATAACATAGAAATCATCAAAAGCAACCTGTTCGCAAACATCAGCAAAAGATACAACATAATCATATTCAACCCCCCCTACCTGCCCCAGGAAAAAAGCGAAACATCAGATGACATAATAGACTGCGCTTGGAACGGCGGAAAAGACGGGCGCGAAACAACGGGCAAATTCCTAAATCTGGCTCCACTTTACCTCAAAGAAACAGGACAGATACTCATACTCGACTCAAGCAAGTCAAAATATAAGAAAACACTTGATACACTCAGAAAAAAAGGATTCACAGTAAAGATAGTAAAGCGCATGAACCTGTTCTTTGAAGAGTTGGTAGTCATCAAGGCAAAGAAATGCAACTATATAAACTATAAAAAACAAAAAAGACACTTATGAAGAACATATCAATAGTCGTATTTATCGTATACGTAATTACACTAGTATTAATATCTACAGCACACAGCATCTTTATTATTGAATCACAGCGAACTTATCCGGAAGTTCTCACGTATGATGATGACTTCACCATCTGCGTCCAGATTAAAAAAGATCATGCCTGCCAGAAAGATACAATCAGCATCACATACACCTATGGCTCAGAAGAGGGCGAACTCTATCCACTCAAAGAGTATATCAATAGATATCACTTCAAGCTTGATGAGTTGCCAGAGACATATATCTGGTGCGGAGAAGCAACAGCTACTCACGAATACTCAATATACACAAACTTCACATGCCTTGACAGCCTGAATAATCCACGCATAGACCCCCATATTGATACAACATCATACGGCTACATATACATTAATACAACCTCCTCATTTGAAAGCCAGCGCATTTTCGGTAAATACATTGGTGAACAAATAAATATCGCAGCATACCTGGAAGATACAGGCGACATCACTTTGTACTACACTGTGTACAATATTAAAGATGGAATAATTCCATACATTCTAAAAGAAGAAATGCCCAAAACAGAAGGCCAGTACAAAGCCAATTTCACAATACCACCTGATGCCCCGTATGGATTCATAGAACTGGAAGCAGAAGGTTATAACAAAAAAGGCGGAAGATTCATTTCATACGCTGCAATACCATATCGCTCAGAAATACACCTCCTTGGCGAGACAATAATGGGATCTACTATAGACCTCGCTCTTGACATTGACGTTGAATATGGCACAATAAACCATGTAATCACAAAAGTCATACTGCCAAACGGGACAGAAGAGAAAATAAACCTTGACCACGTAAATACAAGCACAGAATACACAATACCCATGCTCCCCGGCACATACACAATCGAATCAACAATAAATCACACAATTCTGGACAACGAAAAGACGATAACAACTTTTCACGTCAGGGAATACGAATTGGACATAGATAGTGGTATAATTGTGTATGAACAGGGGGATACAGTCACAGTAAAGGTAGGGGTTATCAGTTCAAACGATACGGCTATAGATATGGAGATTAACTCCATTTGTATTGACCCCATCGATAGTCCCCAGGACTGTTTCGATGACAGTGACACGATTGTTGAGAACAAATACCACAAATTAATATACTCAATTGACGATGACGCCCCAACAGGTGAATACTCCGTTCATGTATCAGCAGAAGACAAATACGGTCTTAATTACAATGGCAATGAGTCATTCGTAGTCAATGAAAAGGACAGAACTGTCCTGTTCACAATATTTCCTTCTGCGCATTTCGAAAAAATTAATTCAATGAATGCAACCGACAACGAATTCACAGTAACAAACATTGGAACTACAACAATGGATGGTATTTTACTCAGTATTGACTCAGGAGAATTAAGCAAATATCTCACTATCATCAAAACGAACTTTACAACAACTCTTGACCCGGGAAATGCAACAACATTTGCAGTAATAATCCAGCCAGCTGACGATATGAAAAACAAACTGTACTACGGAAATATATCAATAACCTCAAAAGGAAAGATTCAGAAGCTTCCTGTCACCCTCGACATATCACTTAAAGCAGAAATGACAATCATAAACAAAACAATATCTGTTGAAGCCCTGAAAGATAAAGAAAAAAATATATATGTCGTAATTGAAAACGCAGGTACACGCCCGCTTACAGGCATAACTGCCAATATGACAGGAGATATCAAGGAATATGAAGATGAGATTGAAACGCCGGATGAGATTACGCCTGGCAGGCGAAAGAATATAGGAATAACACTTAAGCCAATATCAAAAGTAGGGACATACAAAGGCGAACTTGAAATAAGCGCAGATAATGCCTCCGGGAAGGTTGAGATTACTGTAGAAGTGATTGAAGATTTTGAAACAGACATTGACGATGTCGATAAGAAACGAATAGCAATGAATACGCGCATGGATAAGTTAACAGGAGATACATCCTCTATAGAAAAGGATTTAACTGATCTGCAGGCAGAGATAACAGAGATGAAGAGCCAGTACTATAATGGTCAATATATAGAGGCAAAGTCCATGCTGACAAAAGTCATGAACAGAGCAGATAAAATTGATACTGCACTTGAACAATTAGAGTCAAGTAAAGCAACATGTGGAGATGGCAACTGCGACGACAGTGAAACATGCACCAGCTGCTATAAGGACTGTAAAGATGAGCCCGAGTGCGCAGACGCAGATGAAAATTGCGATTATGATGGCGATTGCGAATGGGATGAAGACGAAGGCTGTTCATGCGAAGATTGCGAATCTGAAGATGACTGTACAGATGGAGATGGAGACGGCGGTGGCAGAAGCCCGATACTTATAATTATAGCAATTATAGTTGTCGTAATCATTGTAGCAGTCGTTGCGACTTCCCTCGTCCCTGACGACAATCCTCAAACCAAGCCACTTCCCCAAATGTAAACAACAAGAAAAAGCAACGACAAAACATACATAGCAAAGGTTCCGGACATTTCCGGCTGTTGCA
>QMVA01000068.1 GCA_003660865.1 Candidatus Nanohalarchaeota archaeon
ATCAGAATCAGAATCAGAATCAGAATCAGAATGGCAATATTTACAGGCTAAGTTGCATTTGTTTGTCAGATATACTATACACAATGGCCTTGAATCAGCAAGATGAAAATAATGAGCTCTGTACGAACTCACAATCTTCCTCACACCATCTTCAGTAAGAACGATGCCTTTATCCTCAAGGTCGCGCAAAAGCATCTTATCAGAAGCAAACTCCTCTTTATCAAGCATATCAAACTGCTCCTGTGAAACAATAGACCATGACCCATGACAGGTCGCCACAAGAACCTTACCATTAGCCAGTTTCCTGGAAAAATATTCATTAATTACCGGCTTTGACACATTTGATCCCATAGACATAACACACACACCACATAATTCACATGCTCACTGGCACCCAGTCATGCACACTTAACAAACGTAGCGCACATTTAAATTTTCAACGAACAAAAGAATCAATCATAAATCGGCTTCAATTCATCATAGCCAAACTCCCTGAAATAACTGTACCATGTACCCGGGCACTTCCCAACATACTTGCACTTGCCGCATGCATCGACTGTGCCGCGCTCTTTCGTAAGACCCCCCGTCAGCTTTTCATCACGCGGATCCTTATACATGACAATAGACTCGTCCGGAGTGATAAATTTCCTGTATTTTTCTTCGACAAGGCAGAAAGGCATATATATGACTGAAATATGCAAACCGTATTTTTGCGCAACATCTATTGCCTTCTGGATATAAGGTGCAGATTCAGTATGTTTTACCTTAAGCATCTCCTTATTTACACCGGCAGACCCCAGAAGATCCATCGTATCTATACCTACAGCCCCACATTCCGGGAAAGTCTGTGCTACAAACTCTACAAAATCAGGCACCAGCTTATAATTCAACTTATTAACAATAATTTTTGGAATAACAGTTATTTTGTACTCAAGCATATTCCTTATCCCAAGAACAGTTTCATTAAAACTACCCGGTCTCCTTGTAATCATATCATGAAGCTCCGGCTCATAAGAATGAAGCGGCACAAGAACACATACCGGTGGATAAACCGCAACCTTTGCAGTAAAGTCTGTATTGCAAAACATCCTCCCATTAGAAAGAAGTACCTTTGTAATCCGGGGTGCATTGACAGACAAATATTCCATCAGGTACAAAAAATCTCTCCTGATGGTCGGTTCACCGCCGGATATCTGGATTGTAAGATTCTTATTACCTATAATCCTGTCAAAATATGCAATCATTTGAGATGTACTCATATTCTCATGTTTTTCACTAATATTAGCAACACATAAAATACAATCATTATTACAGCCAAATCCCAATCCGCAGTAAATACTGCCATCTAATTTCAATGATTCCGAACCACAACTATTCATGTCACTCATTATTCTCACACAATCAACAATTATCCCAATGTAGTAATACTTAAAAAAACAGAAAAAACGCTATCCTGCACTATGACCCCATGACCAATGCCAGCTCCAGCACCAGCCCCAGCCCCAACTCCAGCAATGATTTCTCCAGTTGCTACTTGAATCCAACACACCAAACTCATGAGTATCTGTAATCTCGCCTTTTGAATCACAGGACAACGACAACTGTGCATGCACTTCATGCTCAACTGCTGCAAAAAAGGATGCTATTGAGCCAAGCAAAACAAGGCTGTTAACAACACCTGTTTTCTCTGTGCCTGCAATCTTGAAAATATCGCTTTTCTTAGTCTTTTTCAGTTTCTTTATCTTATCTTGTATATTCATAACGATCAGCACCTTGAAATTTCTCTGGTAATTTACAAGTAATTATTCATTGTACAATCATATATAAATTTGTATCGTAAACAGATAAAACATGACGAAAAAAACAAAATATTCAATTGGCTACAACCAGAATGCGAAAACACTTGAACTGTTGGATATCTATATAGAACATATAGACAGTCTATACTTCCCTATACCTCCAGTGTACCTGTCATCAGGAAGACATACCCCTTTTGAAAAAAACTACAACAAAAATATAAAAGCAATAATCAAAAAATGCGCTGATGTAGCTATTGACTCGCAAATCCTCCTAAACGCAACCTGTGAAGGCGCACTATGCGCAGACACCGCTCACATGAAAAAAGTAATAGACTACCTGAAAACCCTAACTAAATCCGGCCTGAAAAGTGCAGCCATAACAAACCCATTCTACATAACAGAAATCAAAAAAGAAATACCTGAACTGGAACTGCATTCATCAATCAACTGCTACACTTCAAACATCGAGCAGGCCCTCTACCTCAAAGACATGGGTATAGACGTACTGACAATAGACCGCGACATCAACAGAAACCTTGACCTCATAAAAAACATAAAAAAAGCAACAGGCCTGAAAATAAAACTTCTCGTAAACGAAGGCTGCCTCAGCAACTGCCCATTCAGGAAGATGCACTTCAACTCACTTGCACACAATTTGCCTGACAAGCCATTCCTCGAGCGCTCATGCATAACAGTCATATCAAAAGACCCGAAAAAAATATTTCGCATACCCTTCATAAGGCCGGAAGACATAAAACACTACAAGTCATTCACAGACTATTTCAAGCTTGCAACAAGAACATTCCCTACATCACAAATAGAAACAACTCTTAAAGCATACATAAACGAAGAACAAAACGGCGACCTTCTGGACATCCTTGACATGACAAGCATGAAATGCTACTTCACATTCATAAACAACAAAGTCCTCGACAAACTAAACTTCTTCGAAAACATGCAAAAATGCACACATGACTGCGAAAACTGCGGATATTGCGAAACACTCCTAAAAAAAGCGGCAATACTAAATACAGGAAACAAACTCCCGAAATGCAAAAACTGCGAAATATATCACAAATTCATAGAGCCAAACACAAGATAAGATTTAGCAGGTACTGCAACGACCTGTCGCCTTATCTGGTGTACCCTGTTTGTCATAATCCTTCTCTTTCGCAGTAACTGATGGCATCATACTTTTCAAAGCTGCGCCGATAAGCGCATTCCTTGTATCTGCATACCTCCGCGCCTGTGTCTCCTCCACGTTCGCATGGATAAGCTCCCTGAAAAAAGCAGATGCAAGTTCCTCCAACTCTGAATATGAAGCATCATCTTCCTTTTTTGCCCTGATGATTACAGAAATAGTTGAAAGAGGATCCCCATCAACAATAACGTCAAAATCATCTATAAACCGATACGATGCCCTCATTACCACGGTTTGGGGATATAGTCTTGCATTGAGAGCTAATAGAATACTCTTTTTTTTCTCATTGATTTTCACAGTTTCCCTTTTTTCAATCTTTGCAATAACTTCATCATGAATTGCATTTGGCTTGAGAGTAGCACTCCCGGGCGGACCGCAAGAGTTCTCACTCCAATTGCCTACACGTTTCATTTTTCCTGTATCATTATTCATAGAACCCACAATGACCAGAATAGAAATGCAGAAATAAAAAGATATGCACTCAAATGAAAAAGTTCTGTTCATAAGTCCTGACTAACAGATTCTCTTAGTGGTCAATACAGAGAAATAATGGGTTAGTTATATTAATCTTTGTGGGTATTTTATTAAAGATATTAATATAAGATTAAAGATAATTATAAGTAAATTATACACTATTTTTAAATATTATTTTTAAATGTGTACTAATAGACTGGCGGGCAGGTGACCTACATGGTACTAAAAGTCGACAAAAACAAATGCTTATCATGCGCTGGATGCGTATCAATATGTCCAAATGACGCGCTGACCCTAAGAAACATGATAATTGAAGTTGATGAAAATAAATGCAGCGAATGCGCAATATGCATTCATTTTTGCCCGGTAGGCGCATTAAGATTAACAACCAATCTTTAAAAAGTGGCTAATCATGGATGAAGAATATGATATAATCATTGTCGGTGGAGGTCCAGCAGGAACCCTGACAGCAAAAATGTGCGCTGCAAAAGGCCTCAAAGTCCTTGTACTTGAAAAAAAGCCGGAAATCGGCGCCCCAAAAAGGTGTGCAGAAGGCATAGGGCACCTGGATCTGCTGCGCGCCGGTTATACAGGAAAAGAGCGCTTCATTGCTCAGACAATAGACGGTGCAATTGTTTATGTCCCTAACGGCGCACCAATCGAACTGCCAAAACAACCTGGCGGAGGTTACATACTCGAGCGTAAAGTATTTGACAAGTTTCTTGCCTACGACGCAGCAAAAGCAGGAGCGAAAATATACACAAAAGCAGAAGTTTTTGACCTGCTATGGTCCGGTGGCAAGATTGCAGGCGCAAAAGTACTCTACAACGGAGAACAAAAAGATATTTACAGCAAAATAATCATTGCAGCAGATGGCGTGGAATCAAAAATCCCGCGGATTGCAGGACTGCCAAGCAGAAACACACCAAGAACAATAGAATCCGGCTACCAGTATGAAATGGCAAACATTGACATCAAAGACCCGCACAAAATCCATACTTATCTCGGCAATGAAATTGCCCCCAGAGGATACATCTGGATATTCCCAAAAGGCAGCCATATTGCCAATGTCGGCATCGGTATAAACGGCAGTGACGGAAAAACAGCAAAATATTACCTTGACAAATGGATATCAAGCAAGCCCGGCATCAAAAAAGGATCAATCATAGAAGAAAACTCCGGCGGCATACCGATTGGCGGATTTCTTGAATCAATGACAACAGATAATTTCCTCACGATAGGTGATGCTGCGCATCAGGTCAATCCCATACACGGCGGCGGCCTTGCAGAAACCTCATTCTCTGCAGAAATAGCAGCAAAAGTGATAATCGATGCAATAAAACTCAAAGACACATCAAACAAAACATTAGATAGATATAACAAATTATGGTGGGAAAAGAGAGGAAATAACCTGAAGAAAACTGAAAAAATACTCCATGTGCTGGAAAAAGTAAAGGACTCAGACATAAATCTGGCTCAATCCTCATTCCACGGCCAGGACATTCTCGACCTGACAGGAGGCAAAACACACAAATTAATCAAAATATTGATTAATAATCCCAAGCTTGCAACTTTGATAAAATATTTAAAGTGAACAAACCATATAATGAACATTGGGAATTCTTGTGATATTTATGGAACCTCAGATAAAACACTTGGGAATCATAATGGACGGCAACCGGAGGTTTGCAAAACGGCTCATGAAAAATCCATGGCAAGGCCATGACTGGGGCGCAAAGAAAGTTGAGAAAGTACTTGACTGGTGCATGGAACTAAATATACCGCAAATCACCCTCTGGTCATTTTCAATCGAGAACATGGACCGCCCAAAAAAAGAATTTGACTATCTAATGAACATATTTGAAAAAGAATTCCTAAGCATTGTGACAAGGGAAAAGATACATAAAAACAAAGTGAAAGTAAAGGTTATTGGAAGAGTCGATATGTTGCCTGAGCCTGTCCAAAAAGCCATCCAAAAAGCAGAGGATGCAACAAAAGACTACCATGATAACACTATAAACTTTGCAATTGCCTACGGTGGCCGCCAGGAGATTCTCGATGCCACAAAAAAGATTGCATCAGCCGTAAAGAATCACACAATAGAACCGGAAAACATCAATGAAAATACTTACAGGAAGTACCTGTACACAAACGGCACACCGGACCCTGACCTTGTCATAAGGACTTCAGGTGAGCAAAGGACATCCGGCTTCCTCATCTGGCAGACTGCCTACAGTGAACTTTACTTTTGCGACAAACTATGGCCAGAGTTTGAGAAAGAAGACCTGATAAAAGCAATTGATGAATATAAGCTTAGGAAAAGAAGATTCGGAAAGTGAACTATCTATTGCGCCGCCTTTTAGTTACCAGAACATTCAGTTTTTCTCTCCCGTAATTATCTATGATTTTATTAAACGCATCTTCAATGATTGTACCATTATCCATATTAAGTCCCCAGACAGATCTCATCGGTACAAGACCATGCCTTCTGAACTCCCTGACCTCAACAAAGCCGCATTGTTCCAGTATCTCGAGATGATACAAAGCAGTCCTGTGAGATATACCAAGATGAAATGCCATATTTTCTGTCTGCATCTTTTTTTCATCCTGATTATATAATAAGTATACAATCGCAGCACGGTTTTCATTTGTGAAAAGAAAGCCGTTAACATGGCTTCTGTTAATATATTCAAGCTCCTCCAATTCAGACTTCGCCATTTCGCCACGTTCTTGTTCATCAGGACCCATTTAATCACTCCATCCACCAACACAAATTCCTTACAACATAGTAAATATTCTGTGTTATTTACTAAGAGTAATGATTGCAGGAAAACTATATAAATATATCTCAAGCACCACAGATATTGTTGTCTATTTCACTACAGGGAAATGAACACGCAACCAGAAAGTTTATGAATCAAAATGACAACCAAAACACTTGAGCGAAGAAAACAAGTAACCTAAACCGCACCAGAACAGTCCAGTGACCTAAAGCGAAGCTTTACGGTCGCTCTGATCGCCAGCCTTTCAGAAGACTGTCACTCAGCCTTTCAGAAGGTTGCTGCCAGCCATTTACATGGCTGTGACTCAACCATTTACAAGGTTGCTGTACCCCTTAAAAACATTGAACTTCACTCCCGGATGCCTCTCATCAAGTTTATCCAGAACCCCTCTTATCTTCCACCTGACAGACCCAGAAGCATAAGGACACTCCACAGACACCACACTTAACCCTTTGAGCTTCGCATAAAGCGCAGCTTCTTTTCCCAGCACTTTAGATAAAGGCTTTATTATTTGCATGACAGGCATCTTCTTTTGCACAAACTGCCCCATAACATCACACACATTCCCTCCATCGCAAAAATAACCAGATACTATCTCCTGAACCTCATCATCCACATTGACAGGCAATGCAACCCTATCCGCCCCAATCTCATCTGCCTTTTTGCCAAGAGCAATACGACGCAAAGATAGACATACCTCACACGCATCTACATCCCTGCCCTTTGGCTTACACACAAACTCATCCAAAGTCATTCCAAATATATCCCTATACGACACTGGGTAAAGCGCAACCCCTGCAGACTCCGCAATATTTTTCGCAAACATCAGAACTTTCCTGCTGTACCCCCTAATCCCCTCATCCACAACAATCGCAGATATCTTAAGGTCATCACGCTTCTTACTCAGTTTACACAACAGGTAAAGAAGAAGTGCAGAATCACCATCACCATATATACCGACAGCAACATGGATCCCGCGCGGAATCTGTTTTTCCAGGCGGATAGTTTTTCTCACAGTCCTGTCCACAGAATCAAAAAAGTGCTTCCTGCACAGCGCACGACCCTCGTACCGTCGAAATATCACTGCTCTCTTACTACATTTTGTACACTGCATAAGTTTAGTTCGCGCAGTAATTTTAAAAATCATAGG
>QMVA01000069.1 GCA_003660865.1 Candidatus Nanohalarchaeota archaeon
TATAAAAACCCTTACGTCTGCCATGCTTTGATAATCCCTGTGAATCAGGCCGTTAATTATTGCTTCCTTTAGTGCTTTTATAGGATACTCATATTTATCTATTCTCTGGAACTTATCTGTCCTTAAGCCCATATATCTTATGTTTCTTTTGATGAAGTCTTCAGCTTCCAGAACTATATCCCATAACGTACCATCGCAGTTCCATCTATCAAGAATTGTATTGAATATCTCATTTCCTTTTATTCTTGCAAGTCTTAACTGAGCATGATGCAGAGATTTTAGCGGGTCTTTCCCAAAAAACAGTATCCCTGCATTAGTGGGCTTATCTCCTGAAACAGCTTTGATATTACTGAGAAAATCCTTTAGAGGCATGTTGATTTTTGCAGGGATGTTTCTCATTTTTTCCCTGGATTGAAGATATTTTTCAACTTTTTCAATATCTATATCTTCAAATGAAGAATCTTCACATATTTTTCTATCCCATTTAAATTTAGCGCAGTTAAGAATTGATCTCTTTACTTTATCCGGCGGCATAGCAATTGTCTCTGTGCCTGATTGGGTATATGGAACAGCATCAAAATAATTGAGTTCTTTATTATACTTTTCAATGGTTACCTTTATTACGGATAGCCCTTCAACTTCAATCTCTTCAATTACAGGTACAACTGTCGGTTTTATTCTGGAACCTATTTGCTGGGAGATTTTCTTGAAATTTGAATCAGTAGCGATTTGACCTATTACATCACCTTTATCTGAAATTCCAAAATAGATTATTCCTCCTTTGTGATTCAGAAAAGCGCAAACTGTTTTGAGTGTTCTTTCTAATTGGGATAATAATGGTTTCAGTTCTACAGTTTCGCTTTCTTTAAATTTCATAATTGTTTGCCTTTTGTCATTTCCTTTATACTGACGCTATATACATTGCGGGTTTTAAATGAATGAGTTCAATAATAATGCGCAAACTTACCCCCAAACATCATTTGGGATTTTTGCGCCTGCAATCTCAATACAGTAGTCGCGTAAGGGTCAGGGGTTTTCAGGAAATGTTCATCAAGTAGTATCAGGTTTGCGTCCTTGCCTTTTTCTATTATACCGCAATTCCAGTTGAATAGTTTTGCCGGGTTTATTGTTGCCATTTTCAGGATTTCTTTTGCGCTTACGTTTTTCATATTTGTGCGGTATGCGTATTCCATTTCTGATGGCATGCTTGCGGTATTTGTCATTGCATTGTCCGTACCAAGTGAAAGGCTGATTCCCTCATTGAGCATTGCCGGAATATCCGGCTGGCTTAGGCTGAAATATGCATTTGAGCGCGGGCAGATGATTATTGGCATGTTGAGTGAGGCCGCTTTTTTTAGTTCTTCCGGAGTTGCACTGTTCATATGGACTAAGAAATCTGGTTTGAATTCGAGAGCTTTTTCAAGCTCACCCGGTTTAGACTCGCATACGTGGATTCCGAGTGTTCGCCCAAGTCTCATGTTTATTTTTTCTGCCCTTATGCTGCGCATCCCGTAGCCGTCGCAGTCGTCTATGAAGTTTTCGCCGTGATAGAGGGGTCTTCCAAATATTTTTGCGCGCATACCCCTGTATCTAAAATCCATAAGTACTTTTTTCAGAAGGTTTATTCCGTGTATTCCGCCTTCGCGAAAGTCTGTGAAACAGCATGTTCCTGTGCGAAGCATTTCACAAATCGCTGCTTTCATACCCACTACTATTGTGTACTCAGATGCGGCGCTCATGTAGTTTTCTTTTATTCCCCTTTTGGCGCATGCTGACTCTAGTGTCATGCCCAGGCATTTTTCGCGCATGAAATGGTCGCCGACATGCGTGTGGGCGTTGATGAAGGCAGGGATTATTGAGTGTTTTTTTGCGCCGCTTATTTTGCCTTCGCCGCAGTCTATGATCTTGTTGTCTTCTGTGATGACGTAGCCTTGCTCTACATATTCTAGGTCTTTTCCGAGAAACATCGGACCTGTGAATGCCTGGTTTTCCATCATATTGTAAAAGTCATAACTTTTTGGACGATATGACTTTTCCATATAGTTAACGCCTCTTGGTTTTTGGTTATATTTGTCCATTTAGTAACGACCTTAACTATAATCCCAGCTTGTGTCCCATTTTTTTTTGTTTTGTGAGGAGGTATTTTTTGTTGTTTTTGTTTGGCTTGATTATGATTGGGATGGTTTTGACTATTTTCAGGCTGTATGCGGAAAGGCCTTTGATTTTTTTGGGGTTGTTTGTGAGGAGGCGAATTTTTTTCAGGCCCAGGTCGGCAAGAATTTGTGCGCCGACGCTGTAGTCACGAATGTCTGCTGCGAATCCGAGTTTCTCGTTTGCCTCTACGGTATCTAGGCCTTTGTCCTGTAGAGCGTATGCTTTTATCTTGTTTTTGAGGCCTATCCCTCTTCCTTCCTGGCGCATGTACAAAAGGACGCCGCATCCTTCGCTTTCTATTTGAACAAGAGATGATGCAAGCTGGTCGCCGCAGTCGCAGCGCAGTGAACTGAACACATCGCCGGTGAGGCATTCTGAGTGGACTCTTACAAGTATGTCTTTTTCAGGTGCCAGTTTTCCTTTGACCAGTGCGATGTGGCACTGATGGTCTGTTTTTGATTCAAATGTGATTGCGCGGAATTTGCCGTATTTTGTTGGCAGGTCTACGTCTGAGATGCGCTCGACTAGTTTTTCATTTTTTTTCCTGTATTTTATGAGGTCTTTTATTGTGATTATTTTGAGGTTGTGTTTTTTTGCGAATCTGAATAATTCTGGGGTTCTTGCCATTGTGCCGTCGTCGTTCATGATTTCACATATTGCGCCTGCCGGATAAAGGCCAGCAATGCGGGCCAGGTCAACTGCGGCTTCTGTGTGGCCCGCTCTTTCCAGTACGCCGCCGGGTACTGCTCTTAGGGGGAATATGTGACCTGGTCTTGAGAAATCTGTTGGTTTTGATTTTTGGGCTATTGCTTTTTTTATTGTGTATGCCCTGTCGTGTGCGGATATTCCTGTTGTTGTGCCTTCTTTTGCGTCTATTGATACTGTGAATGCGGTTTCGTGTTTGTCTGTGTTGTTCTGGACCATCTGGGGGATGTTGAGTTTGTCAAGGCGGTCTTCTGTCATGGGCATACAGATGAGGCCTCTTGCGTGTTTTGCCATGAAGTTTATTGTTTCGGGGGTGATGGTTTGTGCTGCGCAGATCAAGTCGCCTTCGTTTTCACGGTCTTCGTCGTCTGTTACGATCAGGGGTTTTCCGAGTTTCACGTCTTTTATTGCGTCGGGTATTGTTGCGTATTTTACGGCTGGCATATATATCACCATAGTTTTAGTTTAGTATGTTGTTATTTTAATGGGGTTTTAGTGTAATGTATCTTGATATTACTATAGTCTTATTTTACGACATCACTATAGTACTATAGTTTTACAGTCCTATTGTTTAGTATTTTTATTGTGGGGTGTTAGGCTACTACTATTGTGCACTATTACTGTCTGAGTATATTATGATATTGCAATGTATCGCAGGATTTCGATTTTATCTCAAAATACAGGGATCAGTTGAATTTTCTTGCTAGTTTTACTGCGGATTCTACTGCGCTTTTTGCATTTTTGATGCGCTGGTGGCCTTCAAGGCGGCTCATGCCGGGACCGGTTATCCCAAAGCCAATGGGCTTGTTGTACTCAAGTGCAAGGTCCATGATCTTTCTTGCTGCGTGCTGGGCTACAAGTTCATCGTGGTTTGTTGCGCCTTCTATTACTGAGCCTAGTGCAACCAGTGCGTCTATGTCTTTTCTTTTCAGCATGTTTTTGCATGCGAAAGGTATTTCAAAGCAGCCGGGCACAAGTATTGTTTCTGTGACTTCTGCGCCAAGGAATTTCGCGTGCTCTTTTGCAAGGCCTATCATTGCGCGCGTGATGTCGTAGTTAAATTCTGCTGCTACTATTGCCAGTTTTAGTTTTTTATTTTCCATATTATCACCTATCATTTTATCATGCCGACATCATCTCTTCCCTGTCTTTGACCAGTGCCTGCTGTCTTTATGAGTCTCCGCGGGTAGAGGATCAAGTCTATCGCGTTTCTTGCGTGTTCTCTCGCTCTTTTTTCTGTCAGTTCCGCGAGGTCTTTTTCTGATTCTGCCTCGTCAACGTGTACGAATACTTCTATTATGTGTGTGTTTGTCATGAGTTGTGCTGTTATTATTCCTGTAGATGCCTCGTGTGCGCATTGCTTGTCTATCTGTTCTTTTCCTGGCATGCCGAGGGCCATTACAATGTCGCAGTTCTCTTCTTCTATCAGTTTTTTGCATGCTACTGGCAGGTCTTTTATGCCCGGGACAGTTTGTCTTTGGATTGCACATGCTGTATTTTTCTTGATTTCGTCGATTGCTATGTTGCCCATGTCTACCATTGCAAATGTTGTGTCTGCTATTCCGATTTTAATTGTATGCCACCTCCAGTTTGTCGCCGTCTTTCTGGTTGAAGGTTTTTCTTAGATTATCTTCCGCTATTATTTCTACTATTTTTTTGTTGTGGTGAGTTCTTTGGGGTATTATTATGGCGGCAGGCATTTTGTTTATGCTGCATCTGTAGCATAGAAGTTGTCCGAATGTTCTTTTTGGAGTTGTGAATCCTTTGATTGTTATGGGTGGTGTCAATAGGAATTTTTCCTTGTTTTTGAGGTTCTGGTTGTCTCTTATCTCGAGGTTCAGGGTTCCTTTGAATGGTGAAAAGCCGAGTCTGGCAGTGAGTTGGGTGTGGTATTGGGACTGGCTTAGATAGTATGATCCTTCCCCTGAGCCTGATGTGATGTACCCTGTGAATTTTTTTTGGGATGTGTCTGCATTGGATATTGCTTCTTTTAGCTCTTCTATGACGGAACTTATGAGTTCGTGCCCTTTATCGAGGACTGTTATCTTTTGTCCTTTGCTGCATAGTTCGCGCGTTATGAGACCCTTGCTTTCTATGTCTCTTAGTTTTCTTGATGCGCTTTGCTGGGAGATGTCTAGGAGCGTGGCTAGCTCGGTTGTTGAGACTGTGCTCTTTTTCAGGCGCAGTATTGCTGATAGGAGTTCTGTGTCTTGGTAGCGCATAGATGTTATTTTTGAGGGAATGTTTAAATATGTTATGCTACTTGAAATTGAGTAAGCGATGGAGAGTTAATTTTATATACATATGCGGTTGTATATATATACAACTGTGAGTGATATGATGCCAAAAAACAAGGGTTCTCTTGAGAAAGAATATCAACGCTGTCTTCGCAAAAGGGCATTGTCGAGATACCCAAAGAAAAGTATGTTGATTATGTAAAAGAGGCTTATTCAGATATTGATTCAGCAGAAGAGGATATTGAGCGCTCTGGAAAATGGGCGTTAATTAAAGCATATCAGGCACTGTTTATTATGAGCAATGCTTTACTAATAAAGAAAATGGGGCTTTATTCAAAAGATCATGGCTGTATTCTTATTGGATTTATGCATGAAAATATTATTCCTCCTGAGATTATGGATAATATTTCTGTGTTTCTTAGAAGCATAGATAAAAATGGTACTTTTTTTGACGAAGTTTCGAATATACGTATCGCGAGAAACAAATATATGTATCTGCCGGAAAATGGGCGGAATTTTGATGTTTCTGTAAAGGAAATTGTGGATGAAATACGCAATCTTATAAGAATTATGGGTGATATTGAATGATTGAGAGAATTCTTCCTTTGACAAAGAACCGCATTGAGATACTCAGATTAATATATGATGCGGGTGAAACGCATCTGCTTGATATTTCCAAGAATCTGGGATTACACCCGTATAGTGTACAGAAAACTCTTTCTTTTCTGAAACCGGTTCTGGAACAGAAGAAACATGGCAAGACAATTGTCCTGAAAATTAATACTAAATTGCGTGAGCGCGAGGAGTTGTTTTTTATTATCGAGGATTATAAGGTCGGGTGTTCTTTGCCTAAAGTGAAAACTGTTGTAAACAATGTCCAGATGTTTTTTTCAGGAGATAAAAATATTTTAGCATGCTGCCTTTTTGGAAGTTATGCACGCGGAGGCATTAACCCGGAAAGTGATGTTGATTTGCTTTTTGTTGTTAGTAAAAGTAAAGGTGAGGATGAAATTCTTAAAGGATGCAGGGATATTTCAGGTGTGATTGGATGTGAGATCAATCCGGTTATAATGAGTGAAAAAGAGTTTTTTTCTGCATTGAAGGAGCGCAAGCCGATGATTGAGACGATTCTTAAACCATCGCAGAGGCTTATTCTGATTGGAAAGGAATATTTTTTGAGAAATACTTTTATGTGATTGGTAAGGAAAGGAAACTAAAATGCACGAACGGCAGATTTATAAAATTATTGCGCCATACAATTAGTGGGTCGTTATGATCGGTGGACATTTTACAGTTCGGAAAATCTGAATCTTTTGTTTTTGATAATCTTTGTTTTGTTTTCCAGTTTGCAGACTTTTTGGATAGTATATCTTATTTAAGGATTAGTTCTCTATTTTGTTTTATTGGTAATTTTCAGGATTGCCAGTTTAATCAGTTTATATTTGATTTTGAAAAGATGCGAGGCGATTATAATGAGTGAAAGTGCAAAAGAAATTAGTGTTACTCTTCCTGACGGAAGCAAGATGAATGTTGATGCGGGCGCGACAATTCTTGATGTTGCAAAAAGGATAGGCGCAGGACTTGCGAAAGCAGCGATTGCAGGCAAGATTGATGGTGTGGTATGTGATCTTTGCGCTAAAATAAAGAAAGATGCTAAAGTGGAGATAATTACACTTAAGTCCGCAGAAGCGCAGGAAATACTTCGCCATACTGCAAGCCATGTCCTGGCTGAGGCAGTGCTTAAATTGTTTCCAAAAGCGAAGCCAACTATCGGCCCTGCTATTGAGAATGGGTTCTATTATGATTTTGATGTCGAAAAGCCGTTTACATCAGAGGATCTTGAAAAGATTGAGGCAGAGATGAAAAAGATTATCAAGAAGGATGCGTGTCTGGAGAGATTTGAGATGTCCAAAAAAGAGGCGCTTGAGCATTATAAAGATAATCCATATAAAAGCGAGCTTATCAGTGCTCTTTCTGATTCTACTATCTCTTTTTACCGGCAAGGTGATTTTTCGGATCTCTGCCGGGGACCGCACATGCCAAGTACCGGACATGTCAAGGCATTCAGGCTCATGAAAGTTGCGGGAGCCTACTGGAGAGGGGATGAGAAGAACAAGATGCTTTCA
>QMVA01000070.1 GCA_003660865.1 Candidatus Nanohalarchaeota archaeon
ACTTGTTTTTGACATCTTGTAAACATTTTCATATAATTTACATGAAATATAAGAGCAGATTTACATTTATTGTATTCGTTTCTGGACAAAAAAATAATTTAAGCTTAACCGGGAATTGCTGATGATAACTAAAACTGAAATAATCAGAACTATGAAAACCTCAAGAGAAGTTTCAAGGATTCTGAAAAATTATGGTTGTACATACGGGGATAATGGAACAACATCCATATATCATCTGGGAGCAACAAAAGACAAACTTGAGGAATATTATGATACAAATGACAACGCTCAAATTAGAGGAGCTATTATAGTTATTCGTAGAATGCATATCCCTTATGCGTGTCTCTTACAACAAGATTATATCCAAAAGTATCGAGTGGGTGATAAGTTGCATATAAAACATCATGTCAGAATTAAAGGAAAAATAAATAACGAATAACTATAAATCAATAATTAAAGAAGAAAAACTAGGAGAAAGAATACTGAGTAATGCAAATGAACTAAATATAAAAATAAGATCACCGGCGCTTTATACAATGGCTGATGTGAATGAATGGACAGATTAATTATCATATGAATATGGACTTAATTCATACATAGGACGTTATTCATTTGTACCAACGAAAGATATGATTATCACAGATACAACCACATTTCCAATAATGCCATTATAAATGAATAATAATAATCCCACTAAAAAATACCATCAACCATCTTGCGTGCATCAAACTCCTCAAGATCACCATGCTCCTGCCCGCACCGGCGCCCCACAATCATAGAGATGTTATTCAAAGAGATTGAAAAGCGCTTCAAAAGGACATGAACATATTATTTCATTATACAATACTTCTTACAGAATAATCAAGATAAAGTCTCATTCGATGGACAGATTGTGTTCTGTAGCCACATTATAGAAGTAACATAACCGAAATATATATAAACTAATACTACTACTAATAATTAATAAATTACATGAGGTAATAATAATGAATAATAAAAATATTGATATTTTCGATTGGCTTCCGATATCAGTGGGAACTTTAACTGCTCTGAGTGGACTTGCATATGGGGATCCTGCAACTGTCTTTTCAGGAAGTATATGTGCTCTTGCCGGCACAGGATACCTCTATAATTTATACAGTTTACCTTATAATGAAAGTGATAAATTATCCGATTTTTACCTAAAAGAAAGAGCAATTTCTTGAAAGTAACAAGCATCACTAAAAAATGCCATCAACCATCTTGCGCGCATCAAACTCCTCAAAATCACTATACTCCTGCCCAGTACAGATAAAACATATCGGCTTTCTCAAAGTATAGCACAAAGAAAGCGCACTACCACCCTTATCATCAACATCGACCTTAGTCAGGACCACACCGTCAAGCCCGACCTCATCAAAAACTTTTGCCTGCTCAACAACATCATTTCCTGCAATTGACTCAATGACAAGAAACTTCAGATCAGGTTTATTAACCCTTACAATCTTCTTCAGTTCTTCTACAAGATTGCGATCCGTATGCACACGTCCCGCAGTATCAGCAAGAACAACATTGATGCCTCTTGAATTCGCATGCTTCACAGCATCAAATATTATCGCAGCAGGATCAGTACCATACTTCTGCTTAATCACCTTGATACTAAGCTTATTGCCATGAAACTCAAGCTGCTCAATCGCAGCTGCCCGGAAACTGTCAGCAGCAGCAAAAACACAGGTATGCCCCTTATCCAGAAGATACTTGCCCGTCTTTGCCATAGTAGTGGTCTTACCGCTCCCATTGAACCCAAGAAAAAGTATCAACAAAGCCCTTCCTTCACTCCTGGCAGAATCAATCGCAGAATCAATGTCAACCTTCTTCTGGTCAAGAATCTCAAGGATAGTACTCTTCATAACATCCTTAATGATCTTCTCAGCCTGTGACTTGCGCACCGACTGATCCGCAAGTTTCTCCTTAATATCATCAACAATTTTTTGGGAAACATCTTGGGCCACATTATTCTCAAGAAGCACAAGCTCAAGATCCCACAAGACATCATCTAAAAACTCAGGTGACAAGGTCTTAGACATAATCGGTTTCGTAAACTTAGACAAAAACCCTTCCTTCTTCACTTCTTCGCGCTTTTCTTCTTCTTTGAGAGTTTCGACTCCGCGATCTCTTTTACCTTCTTCACTGCGTAATTCATCACAAGAACTCTCGCGCCCCAATTCAACATCCTTCGGGGTATGCTCTTCTTCGTTTTCTTCCTGAAAAACATCCTCAACCGCCTCCGACTCATTAACAGGTTTTGTCTCTTCCTCAATCTTGCCTGATAATTTATCCACTGCATCTTTTATCTTTTTCTTGAATAACCCAAACATCATAATCCCCGAACCAGAATCAGAATATTACTTTTTTGCCATACCAGCTTCCATCTCAATGTAGATGTTCTGAGCCTGCATCTCAATTTTCTGCATCTCAGAATCAAGTTTAGCCACACTCTCCTCTGCTGACTTTATCTGCTCTTCTATATGCTTTTTTGCACTTGCGGCGTCCTTTGTGACAGCAACGTCAGCGCCAACTGAGGTGACAACATTCTTAGCATCAGTGATAGTGCCCCTGATAAACGTGCCGCCGCCGATAGGAATAATCATCTCCTCGCCATCTTTAGTATCCCTTATCCCATCAATCGTTGCCTTCGCGCTCATCATTTCCTGTACAGCCATCACAATTTGCGACTTCTGCTGCTGATATTGCTGCAGTTGCGATTTAAAGGTCTCAAGTTCCCTCATTTTTCCCTGCATATTTTTATCTATTGCTGGTACCATAATTATTCCTCCAAAAATCCTAGTGCTTCCTCAATTCTTGCAATTTCAGGACCCGTAGTCAGTTTTCCAATCAGCGCGCCAGATGAATTCGCAAGTATGCCGCTTTTTGGATATGTTCCGCCGAAGTTTACAGTACCTATATCACCAGTAACCTTTAAATTCTTTTTAAGGAACTCAAACTCGCCTTCTTCACCGTTTATTGTCAAGAGGAATCCCCTGTTCGTCGTAATGCATAATGAGCCAATGATCTCAAGGTCAAGTACTGTTCCTGTAACTACAGGGACCTTAAGGCATTTGCTGATAGAATCACTGTATTTTTCAAGAGCAGGGCTTATTATCGCTGCATTATCATTGCACAATATAAGATTCCCGAGGCAGGTCTCGTTTATATCTAGTTTCAGTATATTTATGTTCTTACTGATTTTTTTTATCCCTTCGCGTATGCGCTTTTCCTCGCGTTCAGTTATTATCCGCGGGATTATGATGCCATGCGAATTAGCAGAAATAAATATGCCGCAAAGTTCAGTTTGCGCTACAGTAGAATTAATCACATCCACATTAAGACCCGATGTGTCCATATTATTGTCGGGGAGTATTGCGAACCTGTCTGTAATCACTCCATAGAGCCCGACATTGGGATCCCCGTGGAAATCCGCTTTTGAAACTTTCATCTCATTTCACTCAATGCAGTTTTGCCTTTGATGGCAGTTTTTCTGATGGGTCTTGTTTTTCTTCGGTATCTTTAGCTTTTTTCCTGAATGTCGGCTTCGCTTCTTTCTTTTCAGGAGTTTCTTTTTTAGACAGTGGCTTTGATTCAGTCTCTTTCTTTGCCTGTTCTTTGCCTTCTTCTTTCTTCTCTACCTGTTCCTTGCTCTCTTTTGCCTCTTTCTTCTTTTCAGGTGTCTCTTTTTTCTTTTCTTCCTTCTTTTCAAGTTCCAGCTTGGTGCCCTGAAGTTCTACCCATACGACATCTTCATGGGGTATTACCTGTACTTTGAGTTTGCGCGGTGGGTTTTTTATACCGTATTTCCATATCTCGTGGTTGAGCACTGTACCAACCTTCACTTTCTCTGTTTTCATATGCCTCTTAACAAACTCACGAATCACATACATACACTTCTTTGCCCGTTTCTTGCAGGGACCTTTCCATGCATCCCTCAAAGGAATAGTATAAACTTTTTCATTATCTTTGTCTTTACCTTTAGCCATAATCATCACTTATCATTTATATCTGTAAACTGCTGCGCTTTCGCCAGTGCCTGCTTGCAAAGCGCTTGATTGATCTGTATCTTGCTTTGCCCATGCCGTACTTCTTTATGTCTGCCCATCTGGGGGATGATGTTGCGGTCTTTTTAGCTTTTATCAACTTCATTTTTCTTCCAAGTGTTTTTTTTGAGGATATCTTTATCACCAGTTTAATCAGAATTTACTTTTGAACTTAAAACCTTTATATTACTTGCGGATTATCTGCAGCTCTCTTTTTTTTACAAGCTGGTCAAGGATTGATTTCAGCTGCTCATCATTTAGCGGTGGCTTTAGCCTGCCTGCCTGAAACAACTGCACGAGATATACCTCTACCTGAAGCGCAAAATCCGGTTTTATATTCCGTATATTTGATATACGCTCCTGCGCCTCTTTTGATAGTAATGTACTCATAATCTGTTTTATCTGCGCCTGCATCTCCATTAACTGCCGCTGCTCAGACGTCATCTGTTGCTGGGATTGCGCATCACGGGATGATACAAGATACTCCTGCATCTTCCTTTTCTTGATTTCTTCGATTGAGGTCATTTTAAGCGCTCCGTGTCAGCTTACAGTTTATGTGCTATGTTATCAAGGAACTTCCTGCCTTTTGGGGTTATAACACGACCTGTCTTCTCTTTTTTATCTGTTTTCACAAGTCCTGCTTTTTCAAGCTGCATAAGACTCTTTCTTGCGATACTGCCGCTTCCTGTTGCGAACTTTTCTGGTTTGTAGCCCCTGTTCTTGCGTCCCCCATAAGCTTTCTTGAGCCGCGAAACACCTTGCGGTTCTACATAGATCCTTCGAAGTATTGCTGCGGATCTAACATACCACCAGTCACGCTCTGTTGGCACTCTTTCTTTGTGCGCACCGGTTTTTGAGAAACGCGACCATTCCGGAGGGTCTATGTTTTCATCGTTTTTCAGTTCTTTTGCTGTCTCTTCTATTAGCTTGTTTGGTTCCACATCATACACTGTTGTCAATATATCACCTATAAATAATTTTTATCTTATTCTTTTACTGTTTACAAGAATGAAGCTATTTAACTGCAACTCTCTTAAGACATCTTTATTAGATTGCAATGATAACTTTATATATTTTTATACGGTTGTGCTTGCTTACAAAAAAGCAATTTAAGAATTAGCCATAAGCATATTCATCTGTGTTAGATACTTGAGATGGTTCTGCCGAAATTGTCGGTTCTTGTTCTTCCTCTTTTTTGAATGAAAAATAAAGTATTCCTGCTGAGGAGAAAAGATAGATACCTATCAATGCATAAGAAAACATCTTTCCGGTAGATGAAGAATCGTTTGTGCATGCTTTGCTTTTGCAGTCGTCACCGCATTTTTTGCATTGCTCATCTAAATTGTCTAATGTTACGTTTATTATTGACACTATGCCAAATATCACAACACCCATTATGACTACAAGCATAATACCTATTATAGCTTTGCCATTCATAGTTATATTTTTGTCAGAATTACTATATATAGTTACTCTTTTGCCGTTGTGAGCTTATTATAACCATATCTCATTTTTTTGCCGCAGTTTTCACATGTTATCAGGATACATTTTCCCTTGCTATCAAGGCGCACTCTAGCGTTTGCACCATACACAAGATATTTTTTGCAGTGCTTACAGAACCTTTTTTTGTATTTCTGTGATATCGGCACGTTATATTTCATACTGATTTTTCGCGCAATCTCCACATATCTGTCTGAAAGACTGTGACCACTATGAAATGCTGCCTCTGCCTGCTCAAACAATATATCGATTCTTTCAGTTGCAATCTGGATCTGGTCAGTAGGCTTCCTGCTGCTTCTTCTTTTTTTGAATTTTGGCTTTTTTTCTGTGTCTGCCATAGTATTGTGTAGAAATCAAAATCTTAATAAAGTTATGTTATAAGAATTAATAGAAGAAGAACAATAATAAAACGATGCGGTAGTTGTCTAGTGGTATGATATTGCCTTGCCAAGGCAGTGGCCCGAGTTCAATTCTCGGCTACCGCATACTACACCTTTAGTCTGAGCTATAGACTCAATATGACATCTTCTAACACACAAATAACCGATACCAAACACTAAATAACAGTTTCTTGTCTACTTTACAGAATATAACCCCATCAATGACTCGTCAATTACAGCACAATCAAAGCGGTCTTTTGAAGCAATCGCGATTATTTTTCCTTGCTTCCTCATCCCTCTGCTCGACACTTGCAAGCATATCACACATAGCAGCCTTCATGAATGAGTCTTTTGCCTTGTGGTCAGTTATACTTACACCTGCCTTTGATGCATTCATTACAATCTCTACTTCTCCTTTCATGTCATCTCCCCTCCTAACAAGAATATCTATGTCACTTTTAGTGCGCGCTAGTATATATATATTTTTAAGCTTTAGGTTCAAAAAGATAGATACTATGGCTAACGGGGTCATGGTGTAATGGCAGCATAGTAGGCTCCAGACAATAGTATTGTATTCATACTGGAGCGCTGAGCGTCCCTAAAAGCGCGATGATTTGCAAAATAAGACATGTAAGACCAACCACAGGTAACAGTCGGTATTCCCACGAAAAAAACAGCAAAAATTAAAGCTTCGCAAATTAAAGCTTTGCTTTAGTTTACTTTGCTATTGGGAGCAGACCTTCTGATCGGGGTTCGAATCCCTGTGACCCCATACCATTTTAGGTTCACTTTCTTACTCTTGCAGAAGACCATTGACAATTGACGTGGCGCTCAAACAGACAAAAGAGATGTATGTTCTCAACCCGCTAATCAAAGCAATCACTGACAATCCAGACATTACATTAACATTAATCGATTACAGCAAAGCAGAAACCGAGAAGTTGGCAGATGAGATGGTCGCCAAGAAAATAAAGGCACAATAACAATGATACGGTTGGAGGATGGTGTTTTTTTAGCGAATATGATATTTTAACTGTGAACCTATATATAGAAGTTATGCACATAATAAGGCAGGTTAACATAGTAACTCACCTTACGCAAAATATAAATGGCACATTACATTAATATAACTCATGGATACAAAATGCTCGACTTATATACAGATCACCTTATGACTTGTCCAAAATATGCAACCGCAACAGGATTGTCAGCTACACTGGACAATAAAATAAGCCATGATAAAATCACAAGGTTTCTCGCTTCA
>QMVA01000071.1 GCA_003660865.1 Candidatus Nanohalarchaeota archaeon
GAAATCTAAAAGCAAAAGTATTCAAAGATGAGATAATTATACCGGAAATAACAAAAAAACAGAGATTGTTATTTGAAAGTTGTGAAATCATAGTCACTAAAACTGCGGGAATTTAGGAAATTAGTCCACCGTTTGGTCGTGGAGATGGATATCGTTGTACAATCAAGCGCATCGAAGATAAGACTTGTTAGCTTCAAATGCTAATAATTCGTTTTTTACGGTGTCAACCTGTCCGGATCCCTCGGCGTCAGGCTCGCCTCGCGCACATTCTCTAACCCCAGAATAGTCTGCGTAAGCCTCTCAAGTCCCATTCCAAGCCCCCCATGCGGCGGCATACCATACTTAAAAAACCTCAAATGATCAAAATCCTTTGGACTGATTCCTTTCTCCTTGATATTCGCCACGCGGTCATTGTAGTGATGCTCTCTAATCCCCCCGCTTGTGATCTCAAGCCCCTTATACAAAAGATCAAACGCAAAAGACCCCTTCTTGTCATCTTTCATAATATAGAACGGCTTCTTCTCAAACGAAAAGCCTGTAACAAACACAAAAGAAGACCCATACTTCTTCTCGCAATACTTGCATATCTCCCTCTCACCTTCAGGAGTAAGGTCATGCGCCTCAGTCTCAATCTTCTCCTTTTTCAGTATCTTATTCACTTCATCAAAAGTCAGGCGCGGAATCTTTTTTGGAAACACAAGATCAACCTTGTAAAGTTCAAGTATATTCTTGCATCTCTCATTCAGCTTCTCAAAAATATAGCAAAGCAGCTTCTCCTCAATATCGAGCACATCTGAAAGCTTGTCAGTTACCATTTCAAGGTCAAATGATACGTATTCGCATAAGTGCCTTGTTGTGTGGTGGGGTTCTGCGCGGTATACCATCCCAATCTCCCATACTTTATCTATACCCGATGCAAGCACAGACTCCTTAGACAACTGCGGGCTCTGCGCTAAAAACGCTTCCTTATTAAAATAGAGGATAGGAAAATATTCTGTACCACCTTCAGTAGCAGCACCTGTAAGCCTTGAGGAAAATATCCTCTCAAATCCCTCCCCTGCCATAAACTCGCCCATGGCTCTTGCAATCTCTGACTGCAACCGAAAAACAGTAAATGATTCCTGTCTTCTCATATCAAGGAACCGCCAGTCAATCCTCTTGTCAGGATTGCTCTCAATTCTTCCTGTGACTTCTATTGGCATAGGAACTTCTGATTCAGAGATGATATCCATGTTTTTAGGCTTAATCTCAAGACCATTAGGCGCCCTGTCGTTCGCATCAGCTTTCCCTGAAACAGAAATCACCCATTCCTTGCTGAGATTTTTTATGCGTTTCATCAGTTTTTCATCAGTCACGCCGCCTTTGGCAGTCACCTGGACAATGCCCTCACGGTCCCTGAGAGTGATAAAAACAAGTTTTCCAAGGTCACGAATATCATGGACCCAGCCTGCAATTTTCACATCATCGCCGGCTTTGATTTCATTTGAGTATTGTTCTCTTATCATAAAAACACCTTCCTGTAAATATTTTTGTAACAATGCAATTGATTTATACCAATACCATTAACTATCTCCCAAAAATATTATATATTTATCAGCAGGAAAGCGAAAGTGTACCCAAAAACACAATTTCTATCAATTTATGCTCTGGGAACCCAAAAAAACCTAAGACTTCCACAGCCCATGCATACTGCAATATTCCCGCGCAACAGCATCCTCTACCTGCGCACCGCACTCGAAGTCCGCCTCAGGCGCATCTCCTGCTTTCAAAAACTTCCTGTAGACAACGCCATCACAAACAAGCTCAATCCACTCGATAAAATGTGTATCATCCATAGGATGCGGTACAGATCCCACATTCACCCTGATGCCGCCGGAAATCTTTTCAATCACAGGCGCATGCTTCTCAGAACCGGAATCCTTTGTCTTCTCATCAAGCAGTGCCATCGGTTCACCGCAGCAGACGAGCGCTCCTGCGCCTTCATGAATAACTTCAACAATATTCCCGCAAATATTGCACTTATAAATCTGTCTTTTTTCTGTCATACAAAACCCCTCTAGTCCAAAAGCCTTTTTTCACCCTCTATTTTCTGGATGTCAAAAATATCCTGCGTTGCTTCAAGACATCCAAGATACCTGCCATCTTTGTCTCTTAAAGCAAAATATCTTATAAAAACAGTATGCATCTCTTTAGTCTCGCCAAAGGGTATCTTTATCCAGAACTGCGCCTCATCGCGCGTTCCCTCTTTCATCTCTGTCAGGATCTGCTCAACCTTGGAAAGGCTCTTTGGTGGATGGCAATCGCGCACATTTCGCCCGACAATGCCCTCTGGTCTCCTGAAAATCCGTGTCTCATGCTTATTCCATCCAAGAACTGTGTCATCTGCACCAAGAACAGAAAATTCAAATGGGACAGTCTCGAGCAGAGCATTCAATACATCATCATGCAGTTTTCCAATCATTTTTCATACCTTTAATAGTCTTCGCACCTGCGCTCAAAATAACTTGTCGGATGACTGCATGACGGACACTTCTTTGGTGCTTCTTTTCCCTCATGAACATATCCGCACTTTCTGCATACCCATGAAACACTTTTATCATTCTTAAACACAGCACTTCCTTCAACATTTGCAAGTAGTTTCTTGTACCTTTCTTCATGGTGTGCTTCAGCTTTCCCAATAGCCCGAAGTCGCGTAGCAATCTCAGAAAGACCCTCTTTTTCAGCAATATCCGCAAACCCAGGATACATTGCAGTAGTCTCAAAATTCTCGCCTGCAATAGCTGCTTTCAGGTTCAGGGCAGTATTCTCAAGAGTAGTAGGCGCGCTTGCCTCAACTACAATCTCATCATGATTCTCATCACTTTTCTTCTTAAGCTCATTAATCATTCTGAAAAGCCATTTGGCATGTTCTCTTTCATTATCGGCAGTGAGAAGAAAAATATCCGATATCTGCTCAAAGCCCTCTTTCTTTGCAATTTTGGCGTAAATTGTGTACCTGTTTCGCGCCTGGCTCTCGCCGATAAACGCTTTTGTCATATTCTTAATCGTTTCATTCATATAATCTCCTCCATTGTAAATAGTTTCCAGTTCGTTCGCAATTTTGTAGGTGATTGTGGCATATTATTTATAGCAAACCGGGTTGATATCCAATTTTGTTCCACAAAGTATATCCCATACGATGACAGAATATACCTTATAAAAACAAAACAACGTTTATTGATTGTATGTATATCTATAAATATCTTGTTCGCATTTAGTTTTTTTTTGCTTTTGAAGAGAGTTTCATATACTACTATGTTGACGATAGCATCTGTTTTATTGTAATGTCCAGACCAACAAAATCAAAATCGGAAACATCAGAACAGTATAAACCAAAGATGTCTATTAAATCCGCATACTGTCCAAAATATGGTTCTGCAAACATCATAATGTAGGGTCACTGCTTCAAAACCACGTACGACAAATACTATAATCCTGTACGGATAGAGGGTTTCAGAGTCATGTGCAAGAATTGTAATAAGACAACATGCTGTTATCCCTCAGGTATTGATTTATGGCAACGGTTACTTCCGGAAACATTGACACATCTTGTTACGCAGAAAATGTATAAGGGATGCGGTTATAAAAACATTGGTCGCGAGGATTATTCTAAAGCAGGATTTTTAGCATCTTCATGTTGGAATATAATCCAGAAATGTGGTCATGTGGCAAAAGTAGTACTAAAACGAATACCTAAAATATAAAAAGAGGTTTGATTAGCGTGAGCAAGAGGTGAGTGTATATATTTGCGTATCTCTGCCCAGCAAAATGTATCTTTTGAACAAATCATAACTCTTTTTGAGAATATGTGGGTGCATTGGTGGATAAATTGAATCATTTTCTATTGGAACTACCTACAAAATCAAAAATGGTCTGATAGTTTCACCTGATTTTTGCTCCTTCACCAATCTCTGCTGTCACTGCCTTTCCTGACTCCGTTTTCAGAACAATATCCTTGTATGCGACCTGTCTGTCTTTTGTGACTTTCATATCAATCTTTAAAAAATCTTTGAACTTGAAGCCAGACACGGGCTTTTTTGAAATACCATCTGCAAAGACACTTTCACCGGGCTTTGCGCCGCAAACACTTAAAACAGCAAGATCTTTTTCCTTGTCTGCTGCAAGGATCATGCCCTGTGATTCCACGCCTCTTACTTTCGTATACTCAAGATTTGCGATTATAACAATATTTTTCCCTTCCAATTCTTCTTTCTTTATTTGCCCACGCAAGCCTGCCACAAGCTGCCTTTTTTCTTCTCCGAGACTAATATTCAGTACATAAAGCTTGTCTGCGTCCGGATGGTCTTTCACAGATGATATTTTCGCAACCCGTAAATCAACTGCGCTGAACGGATCTTCGGCGATATCTTCATCTGTGATTTTCACAACAAGTGGTTTAGGTGTCTTGATTTTCATGCCGGGCTTAAGTGAAATTTTACTCCATCCGGTATTCTTTATGCCCAGCGTATCCTGAAGCTCTTTTGAAATGGAAGGTATAAACGGCTCAAGAACGACAGAGAGCATATTTGTTGCTTTTACAGATAGATATAATGTTGTGCCTGATTTGTCCTTGTCATCCTTTACAGACTTCCATGGTTCATTTGAATTGAAATTCCTGTTGCATTCCCGCGCAAAATCCATAATAACTTCAAGCGCCTTCTTAAGTTCAACTTTTTCAATTAAACTACCTACTTTTTCTGGAAGAGCATCAATCTTCGCATTAAACTCCCTGTCTGCTTTGTTTAGCTTCCCAATGGGCGGGACCTTTGAGTCAAAATTATTCTTAACAAATGTAAGTGCGCGATGCACAAAATTTCCAAATGTATCTGACAGGTCATTGTTCAGTTTCACCTGAAACTCCTTGTAACTGAAATCTGTGTCTGTTGTATTATTCGCTGTGACTGATGTAAGAAAATAGCGCAGATAATCACAGGGAAAGCGATTGAGATAGTCCCTAAGAAGAATAAACGTACCTCTTGACTTGCTCATCTTGTTTCTATTAACTGTGAGGTATCCTCTTGTAGGAATATCCTGGGGAAGATTAAAGTCTGCTGCCATAAGCAGTGCAGGCCAGAAGAGATAATGAAAGTAAATTATATCCTTTCCAATAAAGTGATATATGTCTGTATTTTTGTCAAGCCAGAAATCCTCCCATTTTTCATTATTTGTCTTCGCCCACTTTACAGTAGATGAGACATAGCCAATAGGCGCATCGAGCCACACATAAAAATACTTGTTCTTTTCACCTGGTATAAGGAACCCAAAATAAGGTCCTGTTCTTGTAATATCCCAGTCTCTTAGTCCTTCCTTGATCCAGTTAAGTACATAGTTTTTCACATCTTTTTGTATGTGTTTGTTTGTTGTGAGCCATTTTTTGAGTTGTATTTCATATTGTGTAAGGCGAAAGAAATAGTGCTCCTGTGTGCGCTTCTCCGGCTTTGCATGACATACTGCGCAATACGCATTCAAAAGATCACTTGTCTGGTATGTTGCCCCGCATTTTTCACACGAATCCCCGTACTGGTCTTCTGCTCCGCATTTGGGGCAGGTGCCTTTGAGGAACCTGTCTGGCAGGTAGCGCGCGCATTTCGGGCAGTACATGAGCTCTACTTTCTTTGTATATATTGAGCCTTTTTTCTGCGCTCTTTTGAAGAATTCACATGCCATCTTCCTGTTCTCCTCTGAATGTGTGTGGTGGAATATGTCAAAACTTATGCCCATATCCTTAAAGTCCTTGGCATGCTCTTTTCGGTATCTCTTTACGAACTCTTCGGGTTTGAGGTTTGCTTTCTTAGCGTTGATTTCTATAGGCGTCCCATGCTCGTCAGTAGCGCATACGTAGACCACATTATTTTTTTTAAGGCGATGATATCGTACGAAGATGTCTGCGGGCAGGTATGTTGATGCGAGGTGCCCTATATGGAGAGAGCCGTTTGCATAAGGAAGAGCAGAAGTTACAAGAATGCGCTTAGATTTTATTTTTATCACCAGAGAATATGTTTGCGCAGAAGTATTATATGTTTTTGCGCGTTTGTGACGCATGATTGTAATACTCAATATTCTTTTTGAGTAAATATTCTCATTAGAATAATTTAGTCAGGCAAGTATTTAAGCAGAAGTAGTAAAATAGCTGTGGTGATTAATTATGAGTTATGGTGAAATCACAAGACCTGAAGATATACTTAGAGTACCGGATGATGTATTCAATAAGTTTCTTCCTGAAATAGTCCAAGCATATGTAGAAGGTGAAAACCACCCAACGAACCCATACGGAATTGTCTCTCCAGAACCTCATCCAACTGTAATGACTTCAGATAGAAATATCGAAATATTAATTCCAACTACAACAGTTTCAACCGGCGGCGGCGTCAACGCGCATCCAATAACAATAATGGAGAGAAGATATTCATTGTCTATAGAAACATTTGAAAGTCTAGTAACTCAGTATCAAGAGCAGTATAAAGAGATGCGAGCAGATCTTCAGCATTAGGCAAATAACCGAGGGACTCATCTTATCGCTCTTATCCGCAGGTATGCGAATAGTTATCGGCCTTTTGCGCACCTTCTTCTTACTCAACTCCCTAATCTCCGCCCGAATGACCCGAATCTCATTCAGTTTCGCATCATCAAATATGCCTTATCATCACCAAATTTTCGCAAGTCAAGCTATTTTTGACATGAGCAAGCTAAAAACTACACGCAAGACATCACAGAACTCACGTGCAATATCAGGAGGCTCTATTAGACCTGCTATGATTATGAGATAGAGGATCGTTGTAATAATTACGCGCAAAAACGTAACTACACAGGCATCTCCTAAACAAATGAAATGCCCTACACATAGTGTTTTCCGAAAAGATAATATTGGGTAAAATTCTCTGATGAAATATCGTAACAATCACAATGCAGTCATTAGATGTTAATTTTATATTTTAGCTGTTTTTGAACAGGATAAGTATATTTATCTTGTGTAGTATACGGAAATTATTGCACCCCTATTTCTTGAGATATGAACCAGACTTAGAAAATAGATTCTCTAATAAAAAAGAGCTCACAGTATTCTTAAATATGGTGAAATTGAAAGAAAAAA
>QMVA01000072.1 GCA_003660865.1 Candidatus Nanohalarchaeota archaeon
ACCTGTTTACAAGGAAATTTGACATCAATGTAGATACTACGCCAACATTGTCTCTTTATGTCAGTGCTACAAACTATGACGGAAGTCCTGTGACAGGAACAATAAATCTGACAGAGATTATGGAAATGGACTTTTCTGATTCTGAGGACGGAGAAAAACCATTTGGACCACCACCTATGGTAAATATGCTTGGAAACCTGTCAGGTACAAAATATGTCAATTTGACACGTGGAAAAGCATATATTGATATGAATATATCCACCCTGACTGCAGGACCATACGACCTGAAAGCAGTCATCAACAATACAGTATCCCTATTAACAGAAATACTGAGCGGAGATAATATGTTCTTCTTTGTTATGGGTAATATATCTTGTGGTGGTACTTCTGGAGCAGGAGCATCTGCAGGTTCAGGAGATTAAGGAGGAGATATTATGAAAACAATAACTATATTGACAACACTAATGACAATGTTGCTAATGGCATCGTACGCATCTGCAGCAGCAACAATCAGCGCAACAATCGGAACCTATGATACAGAAATAACAAAAGGGTCCACATTTACCGTTCCTGTAAGTGTGCAGATGAGCTCAAGCAACTCTACAAGCTATACTGTAACAGTAACACTGGCTCCTTCAGGCGGACTTACCTGTGAATCAGCTGTCAAAACAATCTCTTTTACAGCAGATGGAATGCAGTCAACAAGCTTTTCAGTTACTGCTGTAAATGACGGGACATATACAAATCCATTCAGTGCAACTGCATCTGCAACAGGACTTACGTCATCAACAGATTCAACCTGTGACACACTAGAAGTAATTGAACCGCCGGTATGGGATGTAACGCTATCAGGTGATGATACAGTCATGTGTAACAGTGACTCCGTTGCAGTCTCAATGTCATTTGATGTAACAAATGCAGGAACAATACAAGCATCTCTGGATATTCCAAGTGGACTGACATTAACATCCGGCTCTTCATTAATAGATTACGGAACAGTTACAACCGGCTCATCATCATGGACACTTCAGGCAAATAGCAATCTTGCATCCAGTAACGCAGTAACACTAACAATGACATCAAATGACCCAATCAGTTCAACTTCTAATACCCTTACAATTACAAAAGACAACTGTGGAGGAGATGGCACATCAGACGGCATCAACCCCACAAGTAGCGGTCCCGGAGGTATAGCATTACCCCCCACCACAGCGGACGAAGAAAACGACACATCCACCACCCAAAAACAAAATAAAGAGAAACCAGAACAGGAAAAAGTGACAGCATCAAACAGACCAAAACTCGTACCGGGAGTAGGACTACGCAACAACGGAAAATTGCAGGCTGCTCTTGAAAAAGTACTCGGCAGGGGAAATATGAACAAGAATGCAGTCCGGAACATGCTAAGATTATCAGCATCTATTACAGCTAACATTGAAATACAGAGAAACCTTGAAGCAACAGACACATCATCCAAAGTCACGACAAGAATGAAATACAATGGCAAAAGCAAAGCAAAAAATTTCGTCGTATACGAAAAAATACCCAAATCATTCGCAGAATCCACAGATGATATTACAGTAGACACAAATGGACAAGTTGAAATTGTAGAAAAAGATCCGGAATATGCAATAATATTCTCCGAACTCAACCCGGACCAGACCATCGAAATATCATACACCGTAAACCAAAAAGTAGATGCCTCTGTAATCGACGCCATGACAAGCGAAGTATATGCTGAAAGTATAGAAGAACCACCAGTAGATGCAAAACTCGCAACAATAGCAACAGAACAGCCAAAAGACAAAAAGACATCACCAATAGTGATTCTAGCGATAGTATTTATACTAATTGTAGCAGCAGTATATCTTTACATCACAAAAAGACAAAAACAGAACACCTCTAAAAAATTTGTACCTGCACCTATAAGACAACCAGAGAATCCAAACAGTTCTGGTAGCGAGATTCCCGGCAACGAAACAGACACTGAAAAAGAAAAAGAGAATTCGTCATCTTAGAACCATAATAAAAAAAATCGCCTGAAATTCGCTATACTCACCGCAAATACTGTACTAATAGTGATGTATATGACAAAGCCATACGATAATATCTGGCTTTGACTGTATCCTAATCGGAGCAAGCTCCGGAGTATTATGTGAATTTCTAAGCCGGCGATTTTTAATTGTCCATAAATTATGACCTGACAATTAAATCTGCGGAAATTTAATGTATTTGGCGTATTTCCTATACCTTTCCTATATGCTATTGTTGCGAAAGGAAGCTTGAAAATACACCCCATCAACCTAAATTTTCATGATTTTTAATCTTCCCAAGTGATTTATATCCACAGCAAGCTGCGGGGTATTTACCCACATGGGAATAAAGGTACAAGACAACATTCGGTCACTTTCGAGAGAACGCATATACGAACAAAACAGACAAGTAACCTAATATTGTTAAACAACCTTTATTTAGCGTACGCCAGAACAACTCGCAGACTAAGAAGAAACTCATGTATGCACTCAAACAAAGCGCCCGTATCCGAAACAATTAGTCAGACAACACATGTGTACGCTCGAACAAAACGAACCAGCAACCCAAATCGAATTACAGAACAACACAGATGTGCGCTCGAACAAAGCGAAACGCACTTAACAATCAACCTTTTATAAAATTGTGTCTACGATGTTATAATACCATAACCAATCAAACGCCACCGGCCATTAATCTGCTTTGACAGCGCAACTTTATCGCCCTCATCAGCACAGATCGGAAGTTTCAGCTTAAAAGACGCGGTATTACCTGCAACAGTACATATCCCAACAGTCTTTGCTGTACCGACATTCATCATCAGTACATCCTTCTCCAGTATCTGCTTAATCTGCTGGTCCTTCTCAAGACCAACAATCCTCTCTATCAGATGGACCTCTATCTTCAAATCATTCCTCACAGGAGGAAGCTTACCTACATGGCCTGCAACATTCCCGCAAAGACCGTCAGATTTTGAAATATAAGGATCAAACAATGTACCAATAGCAAGAAGCCCGCCGGATGTCCCGGATTTTAATCGCTGTGATCCCTGGCTGATTGACGTCACTGTCGTCGTAATTGGCATCCATTTTTCATTCACTTTTATGCCAGGGCGAAGTTCTATCTCATCACCCACTTTTAGCTCCCCCTGCACCAGTGTCCCGCCGATCACGCCCCCTACGAGATCTTTTATAAGCGAACTTGGCTTATTCACATCAAAAGACCTTGCAACATACATTTTAGGATCGCATTTCCTGTCTTTCTTCGGGACAGCCATTATGTCAATAATCGCCTCCAAAAGCAGGTCAATATTTACCCTATGCTGTGCAGATACAGGGATTATTGGCGCATCCTCTGCAATAGATCCCTTAACAAATTCCTTTATCTGTTTGTAATTTTCAAGCGCCTGCTTTTCATCCACAAGATCGATTTTGTTCTGCACTATAATGATATTCTTGATTTTAGCTATATTCAGTACCGACAAATGCTCAGTGGTCTGCGGCTGCGGGCACTTTTCATTGGCAGCAATCACAAGTATCGCTCCATCCATAAGAGACGCACCACTAAGAACTGTCGCCATAAGAGTCTCATGTCCTGGAAGATCCACAATCGAGTACATCCTCTCATGCACGGTGTCACTTCCATCATTAATACACTTCTTAAGCGTCGTATAGCAAAGAGGCGCCTTGCATTTCGGGCACTTTCTGATATCCATATCAGCATACCCCAAACGTATAGAAATGCCCCTTTTGAGCTCTTCTGAATGCTCGTCTGTAAACTTGCCTGTAAGCATCTGTGTAAGCGTCGTCTTGCCATGATCTACATGGCCCACTATGCCAATATTCATTTCAGGAACAATCTGCTCACTTTTAGCCTTCTCTTGTTTTATCTTGTCCATGGCTTCATCCTTGTTTTTACCCTTGTCCTCGTTTTTGCCTTTGTCTGTTTTCTTTATAATATCACCATCTACAGAAGTTTCTATAATAATAAATGCACCTTAAGTATAGCTTAATTAAGAATAGAAAGTTTTATAAGTTATGCTGACACCCAAACCCTATCCGTTTTTCCGGACTTTGTTTCCATCTTCTATTTGACGTGCACTAATGATGGTCTGGTAATCCTGATGAATCAAAACCTTTCCAAAATACTTCCTGTATACTGTTCTGACATTGAAATCTATAAGAAACGCATAAGTCATCGCAGCAATAATACCGGAAAAGAGCAGATTTATGCCCGGCTCATTTGAAATCAGGCCGACGAAGCATCCCGTAGTCCATGAAATGATACCATCTATATTCCATTTGCTGACTCTGGGTCTCTTTGCAAGAGAATAATGCACCAGCCCAATAGCGATTATTGGCGCGTAAAGCGCTCCCAGGACAGTAATCCATACCGGGAAGTGCTGAGTGATCCCAAAGAGAATCAGAATAATACCGATAATACCCGTCACAAGTGTCCATCTCCTGCGGTTGTGCTCTGTCTTTTTGCCAATAACTGTTGACATAATAACGCCAGGAGCAAAAATGGATGTTGCAGCAGAAGCGGATGCCAGAATAAGAAACCAATTCGCTATTACTGGAGATGCAAATGTTGACACTATCAGGTAAGATTCCATGTGCGTATGGTTATAGTAAACATTATCTCCAGAAACCCCGCAAAGAGCGCCGGGATGAAGAACCCAAAAAACGACGATAAGAAGACATGTTTCCGGCTCCCGAGATACCTCATATAATCAGGAGTAACTGTACAAAATGATATCACAGATGCTATGACAATACCGACCCCTGAAAAAAACAGGGACTCCTCTTCAGGATATATCACAGGAGCACGTAACGCATTGTTCAGCCCCATCAGCGCCAGACCCATTGTCGCAACAGTCAGGAATCCTTTAACATAACTCATTACCCGTATCCCTGCAATTGCAATAAAGATAGTGATTATAGCATACACGACAACACCCATATTTGAAGATAGAAAAGATACATTGCTTAATGCTCTCCCCCCTATATCTGCAATAATCGCAAACCACCCAATCTGACCTATAGACAATAAAACAGAAAAAAAGTACTTTGAGCCATGGGTGCCAAACAGGCTTGATGCGATTTGCGACGATGATGCATTCAGTTTCTGTCCCAAGCCGCCGTATTTGTAGAATATTCCAAGCAATATGATATTTCCAAGAATCAGTGCCATTACAGCATTTGTAAAATTCAGGCCGGACACCAGAAGCCCGCCAATCATAAAATACCATGCAGAAAACACTAGCCCTGCAAATATCGGTACAATTGTAATCCACGAATACTTTTCAACCATAGTAACACATCAAATCTACTCAGACGTAATTAATGATTGAAAGATTTAAACATTTACCTCACAAGCCAGTATCTCTGAACACCACCCCATCACTCTAAAATAATCCGGATATGAAAGTTTGATTTTCTTGCCAAAAGATTCTTGTGAACAGTAGAAACATAGAGGGACTTAATGACCTAAAGACCATATTGAAAAAGAACGACATCGTCTCAATTTTCCCACCGCTCTGCAGCGGATAACTCTACATCTTAAACTCATGCTCGCAATACGCGCATTTCAGAACTATCGGGTCCTTTGAGATCACACTGAATTCAGGGACAATGTATGTTTCATAGTTTGAAATACACACAGGATTTTTACACTTTAATATCCCTTTTATTTTGTCCGGGAGATCTATCTTATGCTTCCTGATAACTTTATAGTTTTTTATGGAAACTACAGTTGCACTCGGGCTTATAAGAGCCACGTGATTGAATTCATCTGTTCCAAGCTGCTTGTTCTCTATTTTTAGTATGTCTTTTCTCTTCATCCTGGTGCTTGGAACATTAATAGCTATAATTATGCTTTGCTTTTCTATCCCTTTCAGGATTTTGTAGACATCAAGACCCTTACCTGCAGAGATGTGATCTATCACCGTACCGTTTTTGATTTTTTCTACTTTTAATTTATCTTCCTTCATGCTTCACACCACGGGATTATTTGACTGCACCCAAAAGCAGTGCAATTAACGCCATTCTTGTCGGGATGCCATAGTGAGCTTGCTTAAAATAAACTGCTCTTTTGTCACCATCTACATCATATCTTATCTCATCTACACGCGGGAGAGGATGCATCAATATCATATCATTTTTTGCCTTACTCATGATGTTTTTATCTATATAGTAACTGCCTTTGATGTCTGTATATTCCTTTTCTGAGCCGAAGCGTTCTTTCTGGATTCTTGTGGCATAGAGAACATCAAGACCTTTGATTGACTTCTCAATACCGTCTTTTTCTATGATATGGATTCCTTTCTTTTCCATATGGTGCACAACATAGCGCGGCATTTCAAGTGCTTTAGGAGCAATGCATGTGACTTCAATATCTTTGTATTTTGCGAGCGCATATGCCAATGAGTGAACAGTCCTCCCATATTTAAGATCACCGCAGAAGCCGATATTCAATCCGTCTATTTCTCCCTTTTCTTTTTTTATTGTAAAGATATCAAGTATAGTCTGAGTAGGATGATGATGTCCGCCGTCCCCGCCATTTATTACAGGTATCTTCGCATAATCTGCTGCAACTTTAGCTGAGCCTTCCTGAGGGTGCCTCATTGCGATTATATCTGCATAACCATCAACTGTCCTGATAGTATCTGCAAGAACCTCCCCCTTTTTCTCTGAAGTAACTGTCGGGTCTGCAAACCCTATTACACTCCCGCCAAGCCGGGACATAGCAGACTCAAAAGAAAGCCGGGTCCTTGTACTGGGCTCAAAGAAAAGAGATGCAAGAACCTTACCCTTGCACAGTGTAGATCCCTTATTTATAAGCGGAAGCATTTTATCAGAAACAGAAAGAATGTGGTCAAGCTCTTTGCGCGAGAGTTCTTCAATATTAATTATGTCACGTCCTTTAAAGTTCAAGTTCACAAAAGTTCACCAGATTTAATTGTACAAACACATTTATAAAGCTTCTAACGACTTCGCAACTAAC
>QMVA01000073.1 GCA_003660865.1 Candidatus Nanohalarchaeota archaeon
CAGCAATTCCCGGTCTAATTCAAAACGCACACATCCGACCAATTTAATTTTAACTTGTTTTTGACATCTTGTAAACATTTTCATATAATTTACATGAAATATAAGAGCAAATTTACATTTATTGTATTCGTTTCTAGACAAAAAAATAATTTAAGCTTAACCGGGAATTGCTGGTTCCGGTTGTCTATCACGGTCAGGAGAAATGGCTGCTTTTGAACTGTCTTGGCAATACAGGTAAACTGCGCGTGGTATCTATTAGTAAATCCTGGCAGGTTCATGAAGCGGACTCTCATCATTGCAATGAAGTCAGTGCAAAATCAAGTATCAGATATCATTCAAAGAGATGGAAGATATAGTTGCGGGTTTTTTTTGGGTGTGTTGGGGTTGAATTGAGCGGCATGAAGCAATGTACGGACTTGAGTACGCGCCGGATAAAGAATGTGCGTTGAGGGTAATTGATGATGCATGGGGTGTTTGTGAAGGTGATTGATGGAGTGTTGCCTGTATGATTGTGTTTATTTCTTTTCCATGAGCCATTTCCATAGCGGGATATAGATTATCCTGTTTGTGTTTATTTCTTCTTCTCCTGCGTAATCCCATGTGATGATAAGCAGGTTTTTGCATTTCAGGTCTTTGCCGGCTTTTATGAGTGCGCTTAACTCTCTTTTTTTTTGTTTTTTCATCTTTTAGGGAGTAGCAGACCTGTATTAATTGTACTACATTTATACCTTTTTTTATCACAAAATCTACTTCTTGCTGCTGTTTTGATTTGTATGAATAGAGTTCGGACTGATTTTGGGCTCTTTTTCTGAAAAGTTCCAGTGCTACTATGTTTTCTAATAGCCGGCATATGTTGTCGAAGTGTTTTGCTGTTAATGCATCTATTAGCCCTGTGTCGATTGCATATATTTTTTTGGGGGACATTAGCTGGAGTTTTGTCTTGTATGAATGCGGATATAGCTGAAATACTAGGTATGCCTCTTCGATGTATGAGGCGTAGTTTTCTATTGTGTGTACGCTTTTTGCATTGAGTATGTTTTTTACTTTGTTGTAGCTTATTTCGCAGGAGTAGTTTGATGTGAGGTATGTTGCCAGATCTTTTAAGGTTTTTGAATGGCGGATGTTGTAGCGGGTGATTATGTCTTTTGTGATGATTACATTATATAGGTCTCGGAGGTATCTTTGCCTCATTTGTGGGTATTTGAGTGGCTCCGGGAAACCGCCGGTTTTGATGTATTCTGATAGCTGGTTTTTTATTTCACCTATTTTTGATGGCAGGTACTGGTCTTCTTCAGTATATGTTAATCTGTGATATTTTAAGTACTCCCGGAATGAGAATGGATATAGTTCCATTTCTATATACCTGCCAGTGAGGTGGGTTGCAAGTTCTTTGCTTAGTAGTTTTGAGTTGCTTCCTGTGAGCAGGATGTTGTAGCCCTGGCGGCGGCACCTGTTGACAAATAACTCCCAGTTGTCGATGTTTTGTATCTCATCCAGAAAAAGATGTTTGAAGTTGCCGTAAATCTCGTGCAGAACTTCAAGAAGGTAGTTTAAGTCTTCTGTTCTTAGCATGAAGAGCCTTTCGTCATCAAAGTTTGCGTAGGCGTATTTTTTTTGTTTAATAGCTGGTGTGAAAACACGGATTTGCCGCATCTTCTTATTCCTGTGATGACTTTTATGATGTCTGTGTCCATGTATTTTTTTGATGCCGGCAGTATCTCGCGCTCTATTATGTTCTCTTGTTTTAGTATCTGTTCTGTTTCTTTTTTCTGCGCTACAAGGATTTCTTTTAGTTCTGTCCTGCCCACGCGGTATGTCGGGTCCATGTTGTATATATAGTGCACAATAAGTATATGTGGTTTGCAGTATATTGCAAAGTTTCAGGGTATAACTCGTATTTTATAGAGATGACACAAAAACGATGCCAGAACAAATATACTTCGTCGGCGGGCAGAAAATGTAAAGATTTACTCTTTTGCCTGTTTATTTTTAACAACGAATAATTCTTTTAATTCCTTTTGAAACTTCCCTCTATCATCTGTATAGTGTTCAATGAATTTTATTCTTTGGTTCCACGGTATCTCGTCAACTATTTTTTCTCCATTGACCAAAGCATTTCTCTTAATCTGACTTTGCAGTCTTAGTTCTGTTCTTGTTCGTTCATCTAACTGTTCTGCGCTTTTTGACTCATCCATATTATTTGCATCGGTTGTGTTTATATGAATGCCGTTGTTATTAGCAGTATCTATCTGGTTTTGAATTATACTACAAGCATCATTATATTGTTCGTCAAAAGATTTAAGTTCTGTAGCCAACTCTCTTTTGCGTCTTTTTGATATTGTCACATTGCCTAAATCTATCCTGCCGCCGAGTTTTCCTGCGGCATCATATACCATTTTTTCATGTCCTTCTGATACAATCCTGCGGTAGAATGCATATATGAAGTAAAGTGCTATGAGGATAACAAATACAAAGCCACCGATGCCTGCTATCAGCGGGACCCAACCCATGGTAATGATTACGCCAAGAGCGGTAATTGAGGAAAGGTATCCTATGAATTTACTGGAATCCCCAAATATGCGGTAGACTGCCTGGTGGACTACGATGGCTATGAATATTGTCGGTATGAGCAGACCATATATGATGTCGTGTGTGAGTTCGCCTGTCAGAACTGAACTTGCGTAGCCGTATTTCAGAAGTGTGTAGAATATGAAATCGTAGATGCCAGATGCCATGGTTAAATATAGATATTTGGAATATATAAAGTTTTTTTTGGATTTTTGGAAAAATGTAAAGATGTGAACTGAGAAAGAAAAATAGAAAAAAAGAGAACACTCTATATTGAGAGTTCTGGTTGTCGTATATGACTGCAGATATTTTCGCAATCAGTTGGCTTGTATAGGTTTGCTGTGGGGAATAGACTGGTAGGTTGGGTTTGAGTAGGGGGATGCGGCGCCCGAACCACCAGCAGTTGAGTTTGGAGCGTAATATCTAAAACCAATTTGGAGCTACTATGGTGCCTGAACCACCAGCGGGGGTTTGAGGAGCGGAAGTCTCTGCGCCTGAACCACCAGCATCGGGTGTCTCAGTGTATTGTTCCATATCAGAGATTTGCGCTTTGAGCTGATCAATTTCATCAAGAGCCTCACGATATTCGGCTTCAAGATCACCAATTGTTTTGAGAGCATCATTGTATTTGACGACGACATCAGTATATTTAGTCTCCAACTCATTTCTCTCATTTGTTAGGGCTTCTAAGTTAGAATTTGCTTCAGACAATAGTTGTGTTTCATACTCATTTATCTCCTCTTTAGTAGCCAAGACATATTTACTTTCAACACCTTTTTGTATTTCTGGTATATTTGCGCCGTCATTGAGTATATAGTTGATTACATCGGCGTGTGTCACTCCCAAGTTTAATATTTGTTCGAGTCCTGTAACATATTTTTCAGCATCCACACAAATCGCACTGAGTTGATCAATATCTGCTTTCAATGTGCTTATTTCCTGTTCATATTTGGCTTTCTCTGCAGGATCATACCCTGTGCCGACTGTAGCAGTACTGTCAATTGCTCCAACATCTTTTGCTTCTACTGCTTTTTCAATATATTCTGCCCCACTAAGTAGTCTAACTACAGCATCAGTTGCCCCTATGGTCATCTTGGCTATTGCGTCAGCATGACCCGCAGTCGGAGCAGTATTTGCATTGTTTTCACCTGTAACTAAATATAAAGTGACATTATCTTTTGCAAAAACTTTCTCTGCATACTCATTACCTACTGTGGGATCTTGAATATATTTTATAAACTTGTCACTCGATTTATCTTCAAATCCCATTACTAGGTCTAGTTGTTCTTTTAAACTCATTCTATCTGTATCTGGCATATTTATTACCTCCATGTTGTCTTTTTACATATACCTATATCTTTCTTTTTATTTTTTGTTTTTTTTTGCTATTGTTTTTTCTATATAATTGGCAATCTTTAAGCCAAAAAATATTATTCTCTTTTTAATATCCTATCCAGCAGAACCTATTATGCTTGTCTTTCTGCGTCCTGAATCTAGCATACCCCCGTACTTTCTCAACTCTCCATCAACGAAGGTTTTTTTTGCATACTATTAGTATCATACTTGGGCAGATTATCTACTTCAGTATCATAGCTAACGATTTCCGCTGGAGTAGATGCAGTCCCACGCGATAGTTTGCCGACCTTATTAAGTTGGGCTATTTTATCGGCGCGCTTGTATAATTCATCTAGTGAACTAGCTGCAAAAGGTATGGCTGCTTCTCTAACCAAGCCAAAATAGAATCCTTTCAATCGTTCCATCCCCTCAGTCATTTCGTCCCGTATTTTCTCGTCAGGTATATCTTTAATACTATTCATTTGTGTTACGAATTGCTCGGTATAATTTTTTTTCAGGTATTTAATAAAGCCCCAATATTGTTCAGCATCCCATATCATTCCGCCTCCAGGAATTGTTGTTGGAGTATATTTCTCTGGTGCTTCAACATATGGCCAGTAATCATCTTTTCTAGGTTTAGTGGCATGCATCCAAAAATTTTCAATTGCCCTTTGCGTTTTTCGGACAGGCAACATCTCATAAGCCCATGTCAAGACGGGAGTATTGCCACCTAACTTTTGAAGAGCATCTTTAAAGTCTTTACGTCCATCAGTCCAATCTTTAAAGAAACCCTTATCGAATGGATCTACAGCATCATAAGCACTGATGTCTGCATCAAGCATATACATCCTAGCTTCTGTTGCTTCAATACCATACTTTTCTTTAATCTTATCAGTAAGCTCTGCTGCTTCTTCAGCTAAATTTCTCCATTCCTCTACAGTCTCTGTAGGCATGTAAACAAAATCAGTACCTATTGAAGAACCAGAAGACTTTCTCCTTGCTCCAGGAGCAGGAAAAGCTAAAGGCACTGCATTCGCCTGCGTCACTCCTCCGTTTGCTGAACTATTGCCCAGATTCATCATAAATTGTGGATCAGCCATTTTTTATTCCCTCATTTTTTTCTTTTTTGCCTCTCTTTTTTCCCACTCAATTGATTGTTGATGTTTTGTTTTTTTGTTATTACTTGTGTAACTATGTTAGGGTAACAAACTAACCATTATATGGATGCTAAAGTATTTAAATGTATCGGTGTTTTTTTACTAAAAAGGGGTGGTTTTGTGGCATCATGACGTGTTTTTGTGCTTTTTTTGTGAAGTTTTTGAGGTATTCGCGCGCAATGAAATTGTAGCCTAAAAGGATGTGTCAGAGTGCTCTAGTAGAATTCTTCCAGTGGCTTGCAGGTCTGTCTGATGATGCATTTCAAAACAAAAAGAGTTACATTTTTATGGTGCAGCACCCATGTTGTAAGAACTTTGCCGTCTTCTGCGGTTTTTTTGAAAGTGATGTGGGCGTGTAATCTCGCAATTCTAAACCCGTTATTTTCAATAATTTTTATGATTTTACGCTGTGATAGGGGATGCAGCTTTTTTGTCATGAAAATCATCACCTAGATTAACTGAGATGTTGGATAAAGTAATAGATGTCGAAATCAGTGTTTGCATTTCAGGTTTGGGTGTGTCAGGATCTTTCATGTAATCTTCAATCAATTCTTTCATATTTATTTTGACTTCCTCCTCGGTTTTCCCCTGTGTCGCTACATCCAGCAGAGGACATGCTGCCACAAACCACTCGTTTTCTCTTGGTTATAATTATAGGAAATGATATTATATCCATAGTCATCACACTGTTTAGGAGTATATTTTAATCTTTAAATATTTGGTCCTGTTCAAACATTGGCTAAAATTGTTGTGAGTACAGGAATACGAACACACGGAATGTGTCCCAAATTGTCTGAAAGTGCGTATGTTTCCGGTTTAGATTTTTGACATGACCTGCTTTTGCTCTTTTTTTGTGACGTTTTTGAGGTATTCGCGCACAAGATCATAGTCATACTCGTATTTGCGCTCAAGGGGGTAGTTGTAGCCCAGAAGGATATTGTCTATAAGCATTTTTTCATAAGTGGGGTAGCGGATGAAAAGGATCATGTAGTTTTTGCCTTTTTTTGTGATGCCGAATAGGAATTTTTTCGGGATTGGGGTGATTGTGAATTTCAATGTGCCTGATACAGAGAGACTTATCTTGCGCCTTATTGATGAGGAAAAAAGTGTGTCGTGAGGGTAAGGGATATCGCTTTCCCCGAAAAGTTCAAGGATTTTGGGGATGCCCATGTAGTATGTTTTTGGGGCAAGATTATAGCGTATCCAAAACAAGCAGTCCTGCATACTTTTAAAGTTTTTAGTTAGCTCTTTCATTTAATTTCCCCGTAAAGTCTTGTATGTATCTTATGAATGGTGTGAAGTCTTTTATTTGTGCGGCTATGTGGGCGGGCGGCAGCATGAAATTTAGGCGATCGCGGGACTCGGGGCTTTCTTTGAAGTAGTTGTTTAGTGTATCTGGATCTGCGCCAAGTATCAGCCCTATGTCTACTTCTTCTGCATCCAGTTTTGCATACAGGCGTTTTTTTGTGATGCTTAAATCTAATTTCTCCTGTTTTAGGATGCAGTCAAAGCAGGAATCATTTGTATTGATTGCTTTGCCACATACATCAAGGCAATTTGGTTTTTTGTTGAAGTTTGTTCTGGTATCATTTGCCTTGAGTATGTAGAATATGTCAGTCAGATCGGTTATTTTTGCGTTTTCCCTTGAAAAAAGGATTACCAGCTTGTCACCTAAAATGTTTTCTATGCTGTCTGGCTGTGGGACAAAATAATGTTATCTTCCTATCCAGAATAAGTTGTGCCATATAATTGTGCAAAATGCGGCTGTATCTACTCTATCTTCTCGACGCTGTGCAATTCTCCAGCCGAAACGGCG
>QMVA01000074.1 GCA_003660865.1 Candidatus Nanohalarchaeota archaeon
AGAAACGAATACAATAAATGTAAATCTGCTCTTATATTTCATGTAAATTATATGAAAATATTTACAAGATGTCAAAAACAAGTTAAAATTAAATTGGTCGGATGTGTGCGTTTTGAATTAGACTGGGAATTGCTGTTCCAAGTTGTTCTAAACCGGAAAAGCGAGGTCTAAATTATTTTTTTGTGTGTCTTTTGTAGAGGATGTATATTATGGCTGCGCCTGCCAGAATCAGGAGGATTAGAGTAATATTGTTTCTATCACTGCTCCTGTTGCCAAGGACATAGAAGTTGATTGATGATTCGCTTATTGTTGCAAAGTCTTCGCGGAAGCGGACGTTTGCAATGTATTTGCCTGTAGGGGCGTTTAGAGGTATTTTCCATTTTGTGAATAAGGTGGTTTTTTCCAGAGGGTCTAGTGATTTTCCTAATTTTAAGATGTCAGCGTATATCATGTCTAACTGCTCGGTGTAGATTTCAGCTTCAAAGTAAGGGTCCTCTATTTTTTCGCCGCCGTTTATTACGAGTATTTCAAGTCCGGATACCTGACCTGAATCGTAACGAGTTCTGTCAGGGGTTATTATTATTGTCGGATAGCTTTCTTTGTATGTTATTTTGATTGCCTGTATGGAGTTTTTGTCAAAGGCTGGAAGAGGGATTGTTGTTGCACCAGAGTCGCCTATGTAGTCCAGAGGGCTGCCAAGTGAATCTTTGATGGAATATATGTTTTTGGATAGGATGGGTACAATCATCCGGACATTTGAGTATTTTTCTTCTGCAAAGTTTTTCAGGACAATCTCTGCTTCAAGTTTTACATGCTTGTTTTCCAGTTTCTCCAGAACATTTACGTCACGGTCGACCTCTATTACCGGGGGGGTTAATACGCGGATTTCATAAGTTCTTGATTCGTGAGGATTGAGCGTGGTTTCCCAGTAAACATACATGCAGTTGTCAACTATGTCCACCAGAGGTGATTCTTTGAGGCTTTCACCATAGAGATTATAGTATGTAACGTATGTTGATATAGTATCTTTGAATATTTCGGTCCGGAATTGGGACTTTGTCGGACGGCTGTTCGGATTGTAGATTGTGACTGATTTTCTGAAGACTGGCGGCTTTCCAATGAATATGGTTTTCGCTAATGTTAATTCTTCGTCCTCGTTGATTACCAGAGGCAGTTGCTTCTCTGGAACGATGATTCTTATTGCGCCGTATCTTGTTAATGATATTCCCTGATTTACTCCGGGGTCGAATGCTGCAATCTGCACGGGCAGAACGTAAACTCCTGCTGAGGAAATGTTCATCAGGTAGGTGAGTAGTAAATTGTTGTTTGTGAAGTTCCATCCGTCACCACCAGGGGTCACGTTTGTGTATTCCCAGATGGTGACGTTCAGGCCATCGCTTGTAAGGGTTGTACCGAGGTTTGTCCTGTTGTAGTCAATGTCTTCGGACCACGGGCTGCCGTCAAAGGTGAGTGTGACTGGTGTTGTGTTTGTGATGCCTGTCGGTACGTAGTCTGCAAATTTTATGTTATTAATTGTTCCTGTTACAGTGAGACTTATTGTGACATTTACGAGTTCAGGGCTTGCAGGATCGTAGCTGATTAGCTGTTTCCAGGCACCCAAGCTGTTTTGGGAAGCGAGCCTCAAGTCGGAATTTTGGACGGTTATGTATGTGCCGGACTGTGTCCAGAGGGTCTGGTTGCCGTCAAAGTGGTACCATTCCCCATCGTCCAGGCCAGACACGCCGCTACCTGTGCTGTTTTCGTATGCCCAGATATCGTAAGATAGTATGATGCGGTCGGTTGGTGTCAAGTTGAGGCCAAGTTCACCTCCACCAGATAGGTCTACTTTTGAGAGGTCGTAGATGTTTAGCACTATTGAGCCATTTGATGTTTGTGTTGACTGGGTTATTGTTAGTGAGAGGTCCGGGTCTGTTGTGTCTAGTTCGTATGTGCCGCTCGCGTTTATGTAGTAAACTTTGTAAGTGGTTTCGCCTATTGTCAGGTTTGCGTAGCCGCTGTTGGTTGTGTCGGTGTAAGGTATACTTGAGTATATCTGAATTTTGCCTGATTCTACTTCGCTGCTTGTTGCGCCATTGTGCATGGCGGTCACGTTGTATGATAATAGTTTGGTATTTATTACGCTAGGTGTGAATTCGTCGGGTGTTTCTTTTGTGGGGATGAGGTCTATCTCATAGAGGGTGGGCAACTGCATTGTGATGTTGACTGTGCCGCTGTATATGTATGGGTCTGTGTCGTTCCAGAGGACGTGCCAGTCGAAGTAGGGGGCGATGTATGGTTTTGTGTCTGTTGTTTCTACGAAGCCCGGAATTGTGTATTGCTGGCTGATGCCTAAAATGTGGTTCAGGTTATCATTGCTGTCCAGAAGGCTTGATATCTCGCCTGTTGTGCCTGTTACATTGTAGACGCGCCATGAGGTGATGTTGTATGTCAGATTGTGCTCGCTGGTTGCGACTGATGCGTTTGCCATGTTTCTTATGAAGGTTTTTGCGCGCCAGGGTGTGCCTTTCATCAGGTCAACGCCTTCTCTTACGGGGCCTCTTGCAAGCTTTTGTGTGAATGTTATTTCTGATATAACATGTGTGTTGTTTGTGTATTCTGCGCGGGTGCCTACTTCTGATGTTTCGCCGTTAAGGTTGTTTGTGTGGCCCATATAGTTTGTGGTGCTTTCGCATGTTGCGTTGAATGTGAGGTATACTTCCTGTGCTGCATCGAGGGGTCCCTGCCAGAGGATTGTGTCGTTGTCTGCGCCGCCGCCGCTGCTGGACGGGGTTGCTGTGCCTGCTGTGTACTGGAGGGTTGTGTGGTCTATGCTTGCGGATGACTGGGTTGATGATGTCTTATTGAATCTTATTGTTACTGTGACGTTTGTGCCTGCGTAGTTTTTGTTGCCTGCTTGCGCGTCGTTTCTTATTGTGAAATTGAAGAACATGGTGTTTATGGATGTTTCTGTGTTGTTTGTTGAGTAGAGGTCGTTTCCTGCCTGCGTATTGATTACGGTCATGGAGAGGTTGATTGGCGGTGCCCAGTTGTATGCGGGGGTGTATGCCGGCTGTTTGTTGCCCTGGGTTGTGTTTATGTACATGCGGGTGCGGTCCTGAAGTGTTGGGTTGGAGAGGGCATAGTCGCGGTATGCGGTGAGGTCGCCGTTCCATTTTTCGATGTTTGTGTTTGTTTCTGTGTTGGATGAAAGATTAAGGCGGATGTGCTGAAGGACGTCGTCTGTGTTGGGCACTGATACTTCGATGTAGCCTGTGCGTGCCAGAGTTGCAGGTGTGCCGCTTGCGCCGTCAAGGCCGGTTGTGGTGTATGAGGCTGTTATGGTTTCGGTTAAGTGTGCCTGCGGGCCATAGGCTGAATATGCAGGGGATGAAAGGATGAGAATAAGTAATGTGAGTGCTGTGAATACCAGTATAAATATTTTTTTCATGGGAACACAGGGGTTAGCTTAAACCTGAAAGGATGGAGTGAGTATTATGAAATATAAATAAGTCTTAATTGTATTTATAGATTTGCATGGTGCTGCGGCACAAGCCACTAAACAAAGTGAACTGCAGAAAAAATAGGCTATTTTATGCAGTTGATTGTCTATGCGATTGATATTTATGTAATTGCGCAATAATCATCCCAAATACTTACAAATAAAAACTTCACATCTAATAATAAAACAATCGTGGGCTGGTGGCTCAGTTGGAAGAGTACTGCCTTGGCATGGCAGAGGCCGCGGGTTCGAACCCCGCCCAGTCCATTATCCAGAAAAACACACAAATATATTTAAATACCGGATTCCATTTAATACATACAAAATTGTAGGATTGCGAGGGTGTGGGGTTGATATTAATTTCTCGTTATAGTATCGGTAGCCAGACATCAGTTATGCAAGTCTATTTCCAACTTAGCTTAGCCGGAGGTGTCCAAAATGAGTGACGAATTCGAAGATGACTACGAAGAAAATGAAGAAAAAGACGACTATGGTGACGAAGACAGTATCGACGACTTCTGATTTTTGAACTGAATGGAGAAATCTACACAATATTTTTTTATTGCCTCTTGCTTATATCCATGCACTATTTTCTAAATAATAATAATACTTGATATGCCCAGTAAGACCACAAGCATCTCACCGGTAAAACCGCAAAACACAGGCACAAGCAAATTATCATCCATCCGGCTACATACTGTTTCAGTTATAGTCGCAGAGAATGCCATCATAACCAAAACAACCCACCACATGCTTCCAATCCCGCCACAAAACAGCACAAAATAAACAATCCCAATTATAATGTCCGCAACAAACTCCGCAAAAACTCCCTCTATCGCCTTGCCTTTCAACCCGGGAATAAAATGCCTGCCATACGCCCTCCCGAAAATCGCTGCTGCTGCATCGCCGACAACAGCCATAAGAATCGCAAGCTGCGCAACCTCCTTTGAAAACACAGAGATCACGATAATCGCGCCAATTGCAAGAAACACATGCCCTCCAAGCGTTTTCTCCTCTTTCTGCCGAAACAGCACATCAAATAGAGGTATATTTTTTTCCCACTCAATCCTGAAATACTCGGCTTCAAGAGCAATAACGAGCGCAACAGTAAGAACACCTAGCGTAAGGATCTTCCCAAAAAACTCATAGAGAAGAACAAGATAAATACCGTTAAGATGAACTAGCTTTCGCAGTATCTCAGTACCAAACGAATACTTCTCAGGTTTAGAAGACACCATAAAAACATATATGCAATTCTATAGTTATAATACTTTCCTACGCATCACACGATATAAAGAGATGCAAAATATTGCGCGGGAATAATCTATTACCCACACACAAAAACATTAAATACTTACCCTGTGAATAATAACCAATGGATAAACTCTCACTGGGATGCAAAAACCTCAATAACCTCTTAGGCGGCGGCATAGAGTCAGGCATAATCACCAACTTCTACGGCGCAGCAGGTTCTGGCAAAACAAATGTCTGCCTCCAGTTGGCTGTATCATGCCTCAAAACCGGTAAAAAAGCAATATACATTGATGCTGAAGGCGGATTCTCAATCGAGCGCTTCATCCAGATGCACCCTCATGGCAAAAAAGACCTTGAAAACCTGATACTTACAGACCCAAAAACTTTCTGGGATCAGGAGCGAATAATCAATGACCTTGAAAAAGAACTTGAAGACAAGGAGGTTGGTCTTATAATAGTGGATTCCATTGTGGCCCTCTACCGTCTCGAACTCAGGAAAGATAAAATACAGGAAGTCAACCGCATCCTAAGCAAACAATTTGCTCTTCTTTCAAAAATAGCAAGAGAAAACAAAATACCTGTCATCGTAACCAATCAGGTCTATACAGATTTTGACTCGGGCGACCTTGAACTTGTCGGCCGCGACATTCCGCGATACTTTTCAAAATGTCTAATACTGCTCGAAAAAACAGGTAACAATCGCAGAAAAGCAACCCTGAAAAAACACAGATCAAGGCCGGAAGCCCAAAGCACGGAATTCGATATCAAAAACGAGGGTCTTGTAGACACAGCAAAGAAATTTGGCATATTCTAGTTGATTCCCATGTACGACATATTCGCAGCAATAGGATTGATAATCCTCGCAGGATTTGTTGCAATAGAGTTAAGTATAGCAAGTGCAATATTTGAGATTCTTGCAGGTGTACTTGCATCCAACTTCTTCAATTTCGCAGGCGCAGAAGTAATCGACGTGCTGGCAGACATTGGCATCCTTGCCCTCATGTTCTTTGCAGGTCTCGAGATAGACTTTGACGTATTAAAAAAGAACGCGAAAAGCAGCATGGTGATAGGCAGCGCATCATTCCTTGTCCCCTTCCTCGCAGTATATCTCCTCACAATATACTTCCTGCACTACTCATTTGAACAGGCACTCCTGACAGGCATCGCCCTATCCACAACATCAATAGCCATAGTCTACCCTATGCTGTTGAAATCAAAAGAGCGCCTTGACGACATTGGCAAAAAAATACTATCTGCAGCAATGATTGTAGACTTATTAAGCATGACCACCCTGAGCCTCCTGTTCTCAGACATAACCATCATCACAATCACATTCATTATGGCTTTCGCCATATTCTCATGGTTTGTACCATACTTTGGCGAGAGATTATTCAGCCACTACAAAGGCAATGCCGTAGAATTTGAATTCAAGATAATACTCTTTATGATACTCGGTATAGGCATCGCCGGTGAAGCAATCGGGATTGAGGTAGTCCTTCTCGCATTCATTCTCGGCATCGCAACATCCGAGATCATAGTAGTCCACAGAAAATTATGGGACAAGCTAAGAGGAATAACATTCGGCTGTCTTGCACCTATTTTTTTCTTCAAGGCAGGTACAGCAATAAAGCTTGCAGCCCTATATGAAAATATCCTCTTAATCTTATTGCTTGTAACAGTCTGTTTCATATCCAAATATGTGGGAACATACATCACAACAAAAAGATATATGCCAAAGCAAGCAGCATATGTGGCAACAATCTTCAACTCGCGCCTGAGCCTCGGCATAGTAGCAGCAACAATAGGATATGAACTTGCAGTATTTACTGAAGGTCTTTACGCATCAATAATCGGCGCAGTAATTCTATCATCACTTATAGCTTCATTTTTGATTAGAAAACCAACCATCCCAAATAATCAAAAAGCTTGAAAATGCCTCTCTCTGACCAAAATTTTCATGATGATGACTGAAAGCACAAGTATAGTTGAAGACATAACTATTTGGACAAATGTCTTCACCATAT
>QMVA01000075.1 GCA_003660865.1 Candidatus Nanohalarchaeota archaeon
AATAACGATAAAGCTTTAAAATATCTTTTAAAAAGTGATGATAACGAAGATTATCCAGAATTCTCAAAAGTCGTTGACAATTTCAATTACTTCAAAGGCAGAATAATCGAAGAAAACTACCAGTCTGTTTTGGAAGGACTTTCCAAACTTATGTTTGTTGAGATTTCACTTGACCGTGAAAAAGACGACCCACAGAGAATATTTGAAAGCCTCAATTCAACGGGTTTAGAACTATCACAAGCGGACTTAATCCGCAACTATATTTTAATGGGATTAAAACGCAGGGACCAAAACAAAATATATCAAAACTTTTGGGAAGTCATTGAAAAACTTGCCAAAGATGAGACTTTAAATGTTAACAGAGTTTCAGAGTACATCAGGGATTACTTAACCTTGGAAAACAAAAAAATTCCCAACAAAGGTAAGGTATATCTTGAATTTAAAGCTAAATATCCAACTACTTCAATTGATGAACTTGAAAAGAATCTTACAGGAATTAAAGGATTGGTAAAACACTACAATAAGCTGATTAATCCTAAAAATGAATTCGACAAGGAGATAAGACTTCAATTAGAATACATCAATCGACTTGAAATTAATGTTGCATTCCCATTTCTAATTAAAGTCTATGATGACTTTACCACATCTCTAATCGACAAGCAAACTTTTTTAAAGGTGCTCGATTTAATCCAGTCTTTTACTTGGAGAAGGTTTATACTCAGTTTACCTACTAATGCCTTGAATAAGATATTTATGAACCTCTATGACAAGGTAGAATCATCAAACTATCTGTATTCAATACAAAAATCTCTTCTCCAAAAGTCTGGAGTTCAAAGGTTCCCTAAAAATGCTGAAATTATAGATGCTCTGAAAGTTAAAGACGTTTACAACATCAAATCAAAGAACAGGATTTACCTACTCGAAAGACTTGAAGATTTTGAGAACAGTGAACGAGTAGCAATTGAAGGAAATCACGATATTACAATTGAACATATCTTTCCTCAAAATCCTGACCCGAAATGGAAGGTGGAGTTGGGTAATGAGGAATATACCTTTATTAAGGAAAACTACATGAATACCATTGGAAACCTCACTTTGTCGGGTAATAATGGTAAACTGAGTAACAAGCCATTTATTGATAAGAGGGATTTAGAAGGGGTGGGTTATAAACACAGCCGTCTATGGATGAATAAATATCTTTCAAGCATAGATAAATGGGATAAGGCAGAAATTGAAAAACGATTTGAACTAATTTCAGAACGGTTCCTCAAAATATGGGAATTCCCAGATATTCAAATCGATATTGAAAACGAAAATGAAGAAGTAAATATTTTTGAAGCAGAGGATCCAACCCACAAGAAATTAGAATATGCTATTTTCTTCGATCAAAAAATTGAAGTAAATCAAGTTGCAAAACTATATGTTGAAGTTATTAAGCAGTTATTCATGCTTCACCCTGAAACTTTTTTTACAACAGATTTGAAAGAGAAATTAAGTATGTCGAAAGAATCAGAAAAATTGCACTTGCATCAGGCCGTCCAAATAAGCGACACGTATTATATTGAAGCCAATATAAGTAATACAGGAAAATTTAACTTAATAAAACATGCACTTTCTATATTTGACTCAGAAGATGAGCTACAAATTAAGTATGCAATATAGTACTGGCGAAACGCCAGCTATGAGGATATCGTCAAACACCCAATCAAAACACCCGCACAGACCAAAACCACTCAAGTGCATCCAAAACCCAATCAACCCTCCCAGACCGCACCAAAAACACCACAACCACCACAGATATCACCACAGGCAAAACCATAGCACCCACAGATTGCAAGCGACTAACCTTATGCACCCGCGCAAAACCCGCAGACGCAATATACAAGACATGAAACGGCGCAACAACCAGCAACGGCAAAAACCACGCATAAACAAGAACAGCAGTACTATACCCAACAACCCCGAACGTCTCATCAAAATCCTTCTTAGCGCCCATCAACTTCAAAAACACATGAAAGGAAAACGAAAAAACAAACAACTCCGCAACCCCGGAAACAATCAGCCCGGCAACCATAACCAAAGCAACAAAAAAAGTTCGCACATCAGGCCCCATCAAGACAAGCAAAACACCAAGAGCAAAAGAAAACAAAGCAATATTCCTAAACGCAAACACAAAACCATCATTATACAGGATCTTCAAAGAAAACTTAGAAAAAAACCGGCAAGGATGCAGCAACACAGCTCGCACATCAGAAAAATACTTAGAGGATATCATCCTCACCCCTTAAACCTTACCCTTACGAGACGAAGCACTCTCAACAATAATCTCCTTATCCTTAAGCTCACCAATCTCATCCTCAATATGCTTAAACCTGTCAAGCTCAGAATCATGCGCAATAACAACCTCCTTAAACTCCGGCTCCGCAATCTTTTTGAGAATATTCATAATCGTATCAAGCTCCTCCCGGTTCTCAATAGCAAGCTTCCCAAGCAACCGAAGATCATTCACAGTCTCCTCAATATTTTTAAGCCTCTCCTCAAACCCCCTGTTCCTGCCATCAAGAGAATCCTTAATCTCAGCAATATCCCCGTCAAGAACATTCAGCGCACTATGAATATCCTCCTTATCCTTACCAGAAGACGCCTGCGCATCAGAAACCTTCTTAACCTCCCCGCGCACATCCATAAGCTGATGCTTCACAACATCAATCTGCTGGAACTTCTCATCCATCTCCTTCTTAGCCTTATCATCACCAAATAAACCCATAGCATACATTTAGGCTTTACGTATATAAATAAATTTATGCTGATACAATAATCCCCACGAATAAACCGGTGACAAACATGAACTTAGACAACACAATGAAAACCTACTTCGCATCCATCGAAAAAGAAGTAACAAAGACCTACGAACTCGCAGAAAAAGCAAGAGCACAGGGCAAAGACCCCGAACCCGAAGTAAACATCCCCATAGCCCGCGATCTCTCCGCAAGAGTCGAAGGCCTCCTCAGCACCATGATACCCGAACTCAAAGACTCCGGCCTCGCAGACGAAATCCGAAAACTCGAAAAACAATACGGCAAAAACGACGAGCGCGTCGCACTCCTCGCCGGAAGAGAGATAGCCCTCGAAAAAATAGTAAAATTCCCCGAAAAAATCAAGGCAATCGAGGCAGGCCTGAGAGTCGCAATAGCCTACCTCACACTCGGCATAGTCACCGCCCCCCTGGAGGGCCTCTCAGACGTCAAACTCAAAAAAAACGACGACGGCACAGAATACCTCTCAATCTACTTCGCAGGCCCCATCAGATCCGCAGGTGGCACAGCATCAGCAATATCAGTCCTCGCCGCAGACTTCATCCGCATCCACTGCAACATCGCCCCCTACATCCCAAAAGGAATCGAACTCCAAAGATACTCAACAGAAGTCGAAGACTATTACTCAAGAGTCACCGCAAAACAATACCATCCAACCAAAGAAGAAATAGAATTCATAATAGCAAACGTACCCGTAGAAATCAACGGCGACCCCACAGAAAAACTCGAAGTATCAAACTTCAAAGACCTCGAACGAGTCGAAACCAACCAGATCCGCGGCGGCATGTGCCTCGTCCTCCTCGACGGTCTCCCCCTCAAAGCAGAAAAGATGCTAAAAAGAATCATGAAATACCCGGACGACTACGAGCTAAACCACTGGCACTGGCTAAAAGAATTCATCGCAATGAAAAAGAAAATCCACGCAGCCCCCTCATCAAAAGGCAAAAAAGACATAAAATACATCCCAAGCGCAAAATACATAGACAAGATAATCGCCGGAAGACCAGTATTCTCATTCCCCGCAGAACCAGGCGGCTTCCGCATCAGATACGGACGATCAAGAACAGGCGGCCTTGCATCAACATCAGTACACCCTTTAACCATGCACCTGATCCCCTTCCTCGCAGTCGGCACACAAATCGCCACAGAACTCCCCGGCAAAGCAACAGTATGCACACCATGCGACACAATGGAAGGCCCTGTAGTCCTCATGAAAAACGGCGACGTCATCGAGATAGAAACAAAAGAGCAGATAAAAAAAATAAAACCCGAAATAAAGACAATAATCTCACTCGGCGACACACTCATACCCTACGGCGAATTCGTAAGCAACGGCCACATGCTCCTCCCATCCTCTTATGTCGAAGAATGGTGGGCACTGGAAGTAAAAGAAGCAATAGAAAAAAACAGCAACAACAACAATACAAATAATAAAACCACAATAAAAAACATACCAAAATACACATCCAAACCCTACCCACCCCCAACACTAGACGAAGCATTCAACATCTCAGAAACCCTGAACATCCCGCTCCATCCCTACTACAACTTCTTCTGGCACGACATCACAAAAGACGACCTCAAAGACCTCGTAGAATGGTTCTCAAAAGCAAAAATAGACCAAAAAGACAACAACACAACCCCCCCAGAAGACAAGGAAACCACAGAAAACACAGAGAACCAGAAAAACACAGACAATTCAGACACCGAAGAGATGGTAGGAACTGAGGAAGGAAAAGGACCAAACACAAAGGGAAAAACAGATAAAACTACAGATATAATTACAAACAGCACACCCACAAAAAACCAACCACTAAACAACACAATTAACAACTCGATAACCTTAACCACACAGGACGCATCAAACCAGAAAAAAATCCTTGAAACCCTCTGCGCACCACACACAGTAAAAAACGAAACAATACTAATCACAGGAAAATCCCTAGCAATCAAAAGGTGCCTCGGCAACCCAACAGAAAAAAACAAAGCATCCCTAATCAAAAAAATAGACAAATCAAAAAGCATAATGGACGCACTAAAAAACCTCTCAGGCATCACAATAAAAGAAAAAGGCACAGTAAGAGTCGGCATGAAAATGGGCCGCCCTGAAAAAGCAGAAAGACGCCTCATGAAAGGCCGCCCGCAGGTACTCTTCCCCTGCGGCGAAGCCGGCGGCCGCATGAGAAACCTCATGGAATCCTACAAAGCAGGCACAATCGAATCATCAGTATCCGCCTACCGCTGCACCGAATGCGGCAAAGAAACATACTTCTCCTACTGCTATACCTGCGGCGCAAAAGCAGCACCAATAAAAGCATGCAGACGCTGCAATGTAATCACCGAAGCCACCGAGCACTGCGGCCTACCAACAGTAGGCTACCGCAGGATGAAACTAAACATAAAAACACTGATGGACACCGCCAAAAAAAACATCAAACTAAAAGAGCATGAGATGCCGGAACTATTCAAAGGCGTAAGAGGTGTCTTCGGCGCAAACAAAAACGTCGAACCACTCGATAAAGGCCTGCTCAGGGCAAAATACAACCTCTATGTAAACAAAGACGGCACAACCCGCCTGGACTCAACAGACGTACCGATAACCCACTTCAAGCCCCGCGAAATCAGCGTACCAGTAGAAACCCTGCGCAAATTTGGCTACGAAAAAGACGTCGACGGCAACGAACTCACAAGCGAAGAACAGGTCCTCACCCTCTACCCACAGGATATAATAGTCTCAGACAACAAAGAATTCTCAACAGCAGACCACCTCATAAACATCTGCAAATTCACAGACCAGCTACTAGTAAAATTCTACCACCTAAAACCATTCTACAACATAAAAACAAAAGACCAACTCATAGGGCAACTGGTCATCGGCCTCGCCCCGCACACCTCAGCAGGCATCATCGGTCGGATAATCGGCTTCACCCCGGCAAGAATCGGCCTGGCACATCCATTCTGGCACGCCGGAAAGCGCCGCAACTGTGACGGCGACGAAGACAGCATAATGCTATTGATGGACGCCCTCCTCAACTTCTCAAGGCAATTCATGCCCGACACCCGCGGCGGAAGAACAATGGACGCGCCACTGGTCCTCACAACATGCCTCGACCCCGAAGAAGTCGACGACGAATCATGGAACGTAGACGTAGACGAAACCTACCCCCTAGAATTTTACAGGGAAACCCAAAACTACCCGTACACATGGGACCTCAAATCAAAACCAAGAATAATAGAAGAGCTAATCGGCAAACCCGAAGTATTCCACACAAAATTCACGCACGACACATACGACATCAACGAAGGCCCCCACAGGAGCAGATACACACAACTCGACACAATGCTCGAAAAACTATTCGCACAACTAGACCTCGAAAGAAAACTGCGCGCAGTAGACGAAGACAAAGTCGCAGAAGCCGTACTCTCAAAACACTTCCTACGCGACATCAAAGGCAACTTAAGAAAATTCTCAAAACAAGGCTTCAGGTGCGTCAACTGCAACGAAAAATACAGAAGAGTCCCGTTAATCGGCAAATGCACAAGATGCGGAGGCAAACTCCTGCTCACAATATCCGAAGGCAGCGCAAGAAAATACATCGAACCCTCCAAAAGAATAATGGACGAATTCAAGATAACTTCCTACTTAAGACAGCAATTCTTCCTCGTAGAAAAAGAAGCAGACTCAATGTTCGGCAAAAAAGCAAGACAACTCAACCTCGCGAAGTATAAGTGAATTGCGCATCATTACGCTTCAAGTGATGACGTATGCGCTTTATCACCCAAAACGAGACCGTCCCACAATTATGTCAACAACCGCCGGTCAATAGACCGGCGGCATGCTCACATGCTCCACACATATCACCAAAGGTTGTTGACACGCAAAGATTCCGCATACCGCCACTCAATAGAGTGGCGGAATCTTTAGCG
>QMVA01000076.1 GCA_003660865.1 Candidatus Nanohalarchaeota archaeon
CTTTTTTCTTTCAATTTCACCATATTTAAGAATACTGTGAGCTCTTTTTTATTAGAGAATCTATTTTCTAAGTCTGGTTCATATCTCAAGAAATAGGGGTGCAATAATTTCCGTATACTACAGTCGTGAAATCTTTTTTGGGTGTAGTGATTGCGCAGTTGATTACTACTTCCATGAGAAATGTTGGTATTGTGGATGAATGGTTTATTGAGAATCTGATTGCTCTTTTTCTTTTTTGATCAGGGTATTGTCCTGCTTTTTTAGTAGTTCAATTTCTTTTTCGGCTTGCTTTTCTTTATCTTTCATTTCGGTGTCTTTTTTCTCAAGGGCTTGTATTTTGTTTTCTATTCTTGATTTCTCTTTGCTTATCTTGTATTGGGTGTATTTTTGCTTTATTTTTGTGATTATGCTCGCTTTGGGTTTGAGGTCTTTTCCTGTTGATGCTGACTGTTGTTTTTCCAGTATGTGTAGCTGCGTTTTTATTGTTTTTGTTTTTGCGCGGTTGTTGTTTGTGATTTGTTCGAGTTCGTCTTGTGTGATGATACGCGAGTAGTAGTTTTTTTCTGCTTCTTTTGTGGACTGGATCAAGTTGTATTCCTGTTCTTTGAGTAATTTTACTTTTTCTTTGATATCGAACTTTTTTTCTGTAGATGCCTGCTTGTTTTTGGTTATTTTGTTTAGTATGAAGTATTTGCTGTGCTCTTCTTTTTTGAGGTTTAGTTTGCCTCTTGTGAGGAGGGTTGTTTTTTCTTCGATTTGCTTGATCTGTGAGCGTACGTCGAGTAGTGCGCTGTGCTTTTCCTGCATCAGTTTGTTGAATGTGGCTTCGTCAAGCTGGCGCATGAAGTATTGTTTCTGGACGGTTCTTTCCTCGTCTTTGAATTTGAGTTCTTTTGATTTCAGGTCTTTGAGTTCTTTTTGCAGGTAGTAGTAGGGTATTATGAAGTAGATTGCAAGGTATGAGAGTATGATGATTGCGATTATTGTGACTGCGATTATTTCTTTGTTTTCGTATAGCCATTTTTGTGTTTTTAGCCTGAGGAGTTCCAGTGTGATGTAGTTTGATTTTTTGTTTGCTTCACTGATTGAAGTTTTGAGGTTTTTTAGGTCGTCTTTTTTTATGTATTGTTTTGCGTTTTCGATGTGGGATTTGAGTTCATTGAGTGCTTTCTTCAGGTGGGCTGTGTTTAGTCCAGATTCTGTGTATGATTCTATTTCTTTTTCATGTTCTGTGATTCTGTTTTCAACGTTTTTCAGGTCAGTTATCAGGGAGTTTTCCTGGATTGTGATTGTGAATGTTTCTGCTTTTGTTATGTTTTCAGATGCCATTGTTATCGTTGTCAGGTATTCGCCGGGATTGGTTGTAAGGCTTGCGTGGATGCGGATAGGTATGTCCTGTTTGTTTTTTGGTCGTATGCTGTATGTTTTGTCTTTGAGGGTTATGTTGCAGCATTGTTTTGTGATAGTTGCTGTGATTTTCTGGTGTATGTCGCCGATGTTGTCGAGGGTTGCTATGATGGTTGTGTCTTCGCCCTGGTTTATTCTGGTCTCTTTTTTGCTGATTGTGAATTTGAAGTCGCTGATTATTGTTGTTGTGTTTGTCTGGTTTCCATATATGTATTCTTTTACTCTTTCAGTTGCGTTTTGGATGAGTCCTGCAATGCCCCCGCTGGATGATGAGCCTCCGCCTCCATCGGATGGGTCTTGGGGTGTGGTGCATCCGGATGTGCTTAAGGAGAGTAATTTTGTGCCTGAGTTGTTGTATGGGTCTGTGATGTTTCCTACTACATTAAAACTTCTACAATCATATTTGGCGCTGTAGCATTCCGGAATACCGAAGTCCTTCTCATACGTGTATTTGTTAGACGAGATTTTTTTGAGTGCAATTGTACCATCTGTTTCATCTGTGTCATTGTAACAGGAAAGAGTTACGTTTAAGTTATTCGTGTACGGGTCTCCCCTTTCATGGTACGAATACAAGTAAAGGGGTCTTATGGAATATTGCTTCATAAAAACCGTATATGTTGATATTGATACGTCTAGTATGTTTGTTACGTTGAATGCGCTTGTGTTTGATGCGGTGTTTCCGTTTTTGGTTATGTTTGCAGAGAGGTTGTGGATGCCGAGGATGGAAGTGTTTATGTAGTATATGTATGTATCTGTCTGGTTGTTTTCGAGGAGTGTTGTCGTGTTTGATTCGTAGGTGATGTTTAAGGACGTGTTGAAGTTGTAGACTAAGTTGTTGTTTACGTCGTAGACGTAGATTGTTATTGTGGCGTTTTCGCCCCTGTTGTATAATTGGTATGTGTCGATTGTTGTTGTTGGGTAGATGTTTGTTAATGTGATATTTTTGGTTTCTGTGTTGTTTGCGTTTCCGTAGTAGTCTATCGCGTGTATTTTTATTGTGTAGTTGCTTGTGTTGGTTGTGTTTGTGAATGGGTTTTGTGTTTTGTATGTGTTTGCTGTTCCGGACCATGTCATTGTTTTGTTTTCTTTGTGTCCGTCAGGTTTTGTGATTTCTGCGATTTTTGTTTCAAGACCGCTGTCGTCTGAGATGTTTGCATATATTGTGATGGTGTCCAAGAGGTTGTATGTGTCTATTGATGAGTTTGTCCAGATGGCTGTGACGTTTGGTGCGTTGTTTTCTATTGTGTCTGTGCCAGTGACTTCTATTTCTTTTTTCCCTGTTTCAGGGCTGTTGTTTTCAGAGGTGACGTTGATGGTTATGTTTGTTGTTCCCTGGTCTTTTCCTGTGATGTTGTATTGGATTGTTTCGCCTTCATTATAGGTTGAGTAGAATATGTGGTCTATTGTTTGTATTGGGTCCTGGGTGTCTGACAGGTTCAGGATGGTTTCGTTGTCTGAGGTGAGTTTTACTGTTATGTTTGCAAGATCGCCGTCTTTTGGTTTTATTGTTATTTCTTGTGTCCTGTTTTCAGAAACATTCAACTTCTGCGGATCAGGGCCGAATGTTATTTCCGGCTGTCCGTAGTTTACGAAAAATGTCTCGATGGTGTTTATTGTTATGTCTGCTTTTGCTTCTATGAATGCTTCGTAGTTGCCAGAGCGCTCTGTGTTTGTGATTGTGCAGATGTATGCGTGTTTTTCTTCTGCAGGGTAGTAGTGGTAGTAGTTGAGTGTTATGTTTTGTTTTGATGTCTGGTTCCATGTTATGTTTGCTGTTATGTATTCTATGTTTGTGATGTTTCCAGTGATGTTTGCGTATAGCTGTATTGTCTGTGTTATGTTTATTGTTGTTGCGTTGAGGGATGTTTCTAATATGAGTTCTCTTATGTGGATTGTTTTTTGTTTTGAGGTGTCTGTTGTATTGTATGCGTTTACACTTATGTTTATCGTGGCGTTGGGTGTATCGGTTGCGTTTAGTTGCCAGTATATTGTACATGTATTGTTTATGTAAAGAGAACTCTGGTTTTGGGTTGCATTTTCGCCGAGCGCGAGATTTAGTTTTGACGGATTATCTATTGTAATCGCTGCTGTAATGTTTTCGAGGTCGCCGCCGACTGCTGTTATGTTTACAGATTGTGTTTTTATGGTGTTTGTGTTCATCTGTGATGGTGCTATGTATATGGTTATGTTTGTATAACCATAGTTGACGTAGTAGTGGACGGTGTCTATTGCATGGTTTGTTGCGTAGGCTGTGACAATTACTGTGTAGTTGCCTGACCTTTGTGTATATTTGATTGTTGTCCGATATGTGTATTTGTCTTCTCCATAACCGGTAATTGATTCGTTTGGTGCTAGTACTACTGTGGCTATGGATGAACCGTTCCACTGTATCTCTGCTGTTACGTTTGTGATTTCTGAGACATTGTTCTGGACTATTGCTGTTATTGTCAGATTTTCTGAGATGTTTTTTGGGTAGATTGGCGTGTATGCTGTCAGGTTTATTTTCTTTACTGTTATGTTTTTTGTTTCTACATCTGCTGTGCCATTTGCTATTGTTGTATTGATTGTTACCTGGGCAGTGCCTGTGTTTAGTGCAGTCACGTTGATGTATGATTCATATATGTCTGATGAGTTCATATATGGGATGTTTAATGATGGAGTTGTTGTGTTTATTATTGATGTGTTGGTTGAGTTGAATATTATTGTTATGTTGTTTAGGTCGCCTCCAATTGCCGTTATTGTGTAGTTTTGGGTTGTTGTTGTGTTGTATGCTACTAATTGTGGCGTATGGTTTATTGTTATGTTTGCTGTTCCGTAGTTGATGTAGTAGTAGGTATTGTGTCTTGCGTTGTTTGTTGCGTAGGCTGTAATGTTTACTGTGTAGTTTCCGGATCTTTGCATCGGGTATGTGGTCTTTTTGTAGAGATACATTGTGTTTTGGGATGTTTCTGTCTTTTGGTATGTTAATAGTAGTGTGTCTATAAGTTGTGTGTTGTTTCTGTATATTTTTGCTGTTATGTTTTTGATTTGTGTTGTGTTGTCCCAGACCTCTGCTGTTATGTTTATTGTTTGGGTGACGTTTGCGGTTGGTGGGGTTGTGTATGTTATCATGTTTATTTTTTTTACTGTTATGTTTTTTGTTTGTGTATCCAGTGTGCCGTTTGTCGGTGCTGCTGTGACGTTTATTTGTGCTTCGCCTGTGTTGTTGGCTGTGATGTTGATGTATAGTTCAAGTGTGTCTGATGCGTTCAGGTATGGTATGTGTTGTGTTGGTGTTGTTATGTTTATTATTGATGTATTAGTTGAGTTGAATGTTATCGTTATATTGTTAAGGTCGCCTTCAATCGCAGTTATTGTGTAGTTTTGGGCTGCTGTTGTGTTGTAGGCTATTATGTTTGGAGTTGTATTTATTCTGATGTCGGATGTTCCATAGCGTATAAAGAATGTGTCGTTGACTGTTTGGGTTTGGTCCGCATAAACTGTTGTGCTTACGTTGTAGGGACCGGATCTTTGTGTTTGGTTTGTACTGTTTTTGTAGACATAATTTATTGTGCTATTTTCAATGTATCCGTATTGATATCTTAGTTGTAGCGTTTCTTTTAGTGTGTTGTTCCAGTATATTTCTGATTTTACGTATTCTATGGATGTTGCGTTGTTCTGGACTGTGGCTTCGATAAGGATTGTTTCGTTTATGCTTTTTGGTGTTTGTTCAATGTCTGTAGTTAAGTTTAGTTGTGTTACTTCAAAAAACAGACCAAGAATTTCGCTATTTTCGTCGTCGTCTGCTTCGTGATAGTATAGGTGTGTTGCATCATATCTTCCGGGTGTAAGTGTGTCTTTGAATACGTATGTCCAGTTGCCTATGATGTTGTCTCCTTCTGTCAGGGTCATTGTGTAGTTTGTGTTGTTGATTGTTATGTTTAGTGATGTATAGTTGCTTTCGCCCCCGAATGTGTTTGTTTTGAATTTTATTGTTTCGTTTATGTAGATTGCTGTGTCGTTGAATGAGTTTGTAAAGATGCGATTGCATGAGAGTGGATAGCTGTCGTTTATTGATTCGTGGTAGTTGTTGTCAATTCCTATGATGCAGTAATCGTTGTTGTTCTCCTTGAATACGTTGTTCGTGTCGCTGAAGTTGTTGAGCCAGAGGCTGTTGTTTAATGAGTTTAGTTCTATGCCTTTATCCGCGTTGTTTTTGAATATGTTTTCTGTGATGTTGTTGAATTCGCTGTTTTGGATGTACAGGCCAGTACCTGAATTGGAGATTGTATTATTTCTGATTGTAGCGTTGTAAATACCATATAATTGTATTGCTTTATTGTTACATAATATTATTGTGTTTCCAATAATTTTCGGTCTTGCGATGTTTTGGAGATTAATTCCATAACTTGTGTTTTGGATGTAGTTGTTAGAGATTGTGTTGTCTGCGTTCGAGTAGGGTGTGGTGTCTGATGAGTAGAATCCTGTTTCTGTAATGTGTTTTATTGTGTTATTGTCTATCTGGTTGTTTTTTGATATTTCTATTTGTATTCCTGCTGGTGAGTATTCTATTGTGTTTTGTGTTATGTTTGTTGTGTTTGTATTGTTTATGTATATGGCGGTGTTTGTTGCGTCTGTTATTATGTTGTTGATTATTCTGCTTTTGTAGTTGTTGAGGATTTTGAGGGGGAACTTCCCACCAGTTATTGTGTTGTCTTTTATTGTGTTTGCTGTGTTGTAAGATTGTGTGTCGAATTCTATGGATGTTTGTGCGTAGCTGCTGAAGTTGTTGAATTGTATTAGTGTATTGTTTGCGTTTTTTAGTGTTATTGCTGTTGTGCCTGTGTTGAATGTGTTTTCTGTGATGTTGTCTTGTGTTGTGTTTGTGAGGGTTATTGATTGTGCGCCTTTTATGCTTGTAATTTTGTTTTGCGTGATTTTTGTGTTGTGTGTGTTTTGGGTTGATATTGCTTTGTTTGAGTTTGTGATTGTGTTTTTTTCTATTGTGTTTTCGTCGAGGGTGCAGTCGTAGCATGTGAGTGTGATTGATGTTGTTGCGTCTGTTATTGTGTTATTGATTATGTGTGTGCTGTTTGTGTTTTGCAGTTCGATAGCTGTGTTTGCATTGTCTATTGTGTTTCCTGTGACTGATGATTGTGCGGAGTGCCTAAGCAGGATTGAGATGTCTGTTGGGAATGCTGGAAATGTGTATTGTATGATGTTTTCTGTGATGTTTGTGTTTGTGCAGGTTATGAGTTGTATAGGGCTTGTGCTTATTGTGAGTTCATAGGTGTATGTGTTGTTTGTAATTATTGAGTTGTTTGTGTTTTGCAGTGTTGTTGAGTTTTGC
>QMVA01000077.1 GCA_003660865.1 Candidatus Nanohalarchaeota archaeon
AAAAAACTAACCATTGAAAACCAAAAAGCAAATGTGAGTTTTTCTATATCTGACATTTTAAGAATTCCTTTTGATTTCATAATTCACTTTTGTATTTTCCATTTAAATAATTACCTCTGTTTAGATGCCGCCATGTTGCCAGAGATGATTCTGTACCTTTGATAGAGATAGACCGTCTATATGTTGATGGACAGCACGCGTAATTATCATCGGCTTATGCCACATCCTTTCAAAGTCATCTGGTTCAACAAATTGCTTTTTGCAATTTGTGCACAAATAGCTTTGTTTTGTCGCAACTTTTCGTTTCCTTTTCCCATTCTTGACAACACAATCTGATTTACAAAAGATACATCTCATATACCTCACCAAGAAATATTATGGATTAACCTGTACATATATCATTCCTTTGATAGACAGTATCCTGAAGATGGCTTTGCAAGTATAGTAAGGGGATAATCACTCACTTCAACTTCTGCTTTGAAATCCTCTTTTTTATAATTTGACATATCTAATCACCTCAATTATCCCACATATCCGAATTCATCTGTTTCAGGGCGGAGTTTTGTTTCATCAGCTTTCTTTTTGAAGTTTTCCACGTCTGTTTTCGAGATGCTTGGCTTAACCAGTTTTAGTGCCTCTTCGAAGTGTTTCATTGTTACTTCTTTTGCATTTATATTTTCTCTCAGGGCAAGGAGTGCTGCTTCTTTGCAGAGGCTTTCTATGTCTGCGCCAACGTATCCGTCAGTCTTTTTTACAAGACTACCTATTAGGGTATCTTTTGCGAGAGGCATCTTTTTTGTATGTACTTTGAGTATCTTTTCGCGCGATTTATCGTCAGGAACAGGGATATAGATATGCCTGTCAAACCGTCCGTGACGCAGGAGCGCAGGGTCAATTACATCCGGGCGGTTGGTGGCGCCAATTATGACTATCCCTTCAACGCCTTCAAGGCCGTCCATTTCAGAAAGGATCTGGGTTACTACACGGTCTGTCACCCCGGAGTCAGCGTGTCCTCTTTTTGGGGCAAGGGCATCAATCTCGTCTAAGAAGATTATTGCGGGAGATACCTGTCGCGCTCTTTTGAACATCTCCCTTATATGTTTTTCGCTTTCGCCTACCCATTTGCTGAACAGTTCAGGACCTTTGATTGCTATGAAGTTTGCTTCGGATTCGTTTGCGACTGCTTTTGCGATAAGTGTTTTGCCGTTGCCGGGAACACCGTATAGAAGGATTCCTCTGGGGGGTTTGATGCCCATTCTTTTGAATGCCCCTGGATATTTAAGGGGCCATTCGACCATTTCCTTGAGGTTCTGTTTCACTTCTTCCAGACCGCCTACGTCCTGCCATGAGATTTTCGGTATTTCCACGAGGACTTCGCGCATTGCGGAGGGTTCGACGAACCTCAGGGCGTTTTTGAAGTCATCCATGGTCACTACGAGGGATTCAAGTATTTTCAGGTCTATAGTGTCCTCTTTCAGGTTGACGTTCGGCAATATTCGCCTTAGTGCGGACATTGCTGCTTCTTTGCAGAGGGCGGACAGGTCTGCGCCGACGAAACCATGTGTGGTGTCTGCGATTTTGCTTATTGCAACATCTTTATCAAGGGGCATGTTTCTTGTGTGTATCTGGAGAATCTCTTTGCGACCCTGCCTGTCCGGGACACCTATTTCTATTTCTCTATCGAATCTGCCGGGCCTTCTTAGCGCTGGATCCAGGGAGTTTTCACGGTTGGTCGCTGCCAGGACCATTACCTGACCCCTGCTTTGAAGACCATCCATTGATGCTAACAATTGTGCAACCATCCTTCTTTCTACCTCACCCGTAACTTCCTCTCTTTTAGGCGCCAGTGCATCTATCTCATCTATGAATATTATTGTAGGGGCGCTTTCCTCTGCGTTTTTGAAGAGTTCGCGAATCTTTTTTTCTGATTCACCATACCACTTCGAGGTTACCTCAGGACCGTTTAGGGCTATGAAGTTTACGCCTGCCTCATTTGCAACGACTCGTGCAAGGAGTGTTTTTCCTGTTCCGGGCGGACCGAAGAGGAGAATACCTTTAGGGGGCTCTACACCGAGGCGCTCGAATAGCTCAGGATGTCTCAGTGGAAGTTCTATCATCTCTCTTACTTTTTTTACTTCTTCGCGCAGACCGCCTACGTCTTCATAGGTTATTACCGGGAGTTTTGTCTCTTCTTTGACTTCCACTGCTTGCGGCAGTACTTCTACCTGCGTCATGTCTGTTATCTTGGTGATAGCTTTAGGAGTTGTGTTGACTACCTGAAATTTTGTTTCGCCAAAGCCAAGTGAGAACATATCTTCAAAGTCAATCATGTCGCCGAATGGCATTCTCTGTCTTCTTGTAATTGGCGCGATTATGTCTCCTTTTGTGGCTATTCTTCCAAGTAATGCGCGCTTTACATGCTCCGGGGATACCTGCATAACAACTCCTTTTTCTGCGGGAGCCAGTGTTATTTTTTTTGCTTCCATGATCTGCGCAGGCTTGATTAGTACTTTTTCACCAATTGAACTGCCTGCATTCCTTCTCATGTATCCGTCCATACGCACGATGTTTAAGGATACGTCTGCAGGATATGGGCGCAACGCTATTGCACCAGTCTTTCGCTTGCCTTCGACTTCTACAATATCTCCCTCGCGGAGGTCAAGCTCGTTCATGAGACGTGTGTCAAAGCGCACTATACCTATACCTATGTCTGACTGGGCATTGGAGGGGATTTCCCCGACTTTTAACTGAATTTCTTTTTTGGACAATCTTATCAACCCCTGTGTTAATCATTGTGTTTGCCTGTATGTTTATTATGATTTGTTCTTTTTTCTTTATATTATTGTGGTTTGTGTTTATAACTATGACTTGTGCAATGTTTAAAAATGTTTTATTGATGGTGTGCCGATAAGATTTTGTTCCTGGGTAGGCGTTAACTATAATTATATATATTATAGAATATAAGTATTGATTTGTGTAAAATACATTTTCGTGTGGGATTTTGGAGGTGTTGTGAATGACTGATTATGAGACCGCAATTAAAAGACCGGTGCAGGATATTAAAAAACTGGCTATCGGGTGTGTTCTGAATGTTGTTCCTGTTGTCAATTTCATTGTTACCGGCTATATTCTGAAAGCAGCAAAAAAGACAATGAAGAAAAGGAATGATTTGCCTGAATGGAATGCGTGGGGAGATTTGTTTATGACAGGACTTCTTGCGATAGGTATTGTTTTGATTTATTCGCTCCCGGGACTGGCTCTTCTTTTTGCGGGCTTTGGTGCGATGGTTTTTGGAGTAATTGCAGGCGGAGCATCAGTAAATATGTCTATGGCTCTTGCAGGCGGAACGATTATGATTGCGGTTACGCTTCTGCTTCTGGTCTCTGCGATGTTTGTGGCGCCAATGGCAGTTATGCACTACATAGATAAAGGCGATTTTTCTGCTGCTTTTGCTATTAAAAGCGTATTTAAAAAGTCAGTTACAGCAGACTATGGTGTCGCATGGGTTGTGATGCTCATATATGGTAGTGCAATAATGTATATCTCTATGATGGTCCCTTATGTCGGGATTGCAATTGGAGGGTATATTATAGGATTAACTGCTGTGACTGTATTTGCGGGAGTCTATTCTAAAAGGTAGACGGCGTATGATTTTTGCGCTTTTTTCTTTTTTTATAGAAATCAGTAAGACAGAGTAAAATGCATATACTATATCACCAATAATTATAAAATGTCACGAAGGCACAGGATTGTAGTATGTACTAAAGAATTTTTATGATGGAGGTAAGATACTTTGTTTGTCTGTTAGTGATTCTATGTGTTGCTTTTACCTGAGGTTGTACACAGAAGCAGGATGCGGGTATCATTCCTGCAAAGTTGGATAAATCATTTCAACTTGAAGACAATGAGAAAGCAATCATTGAGTCAGAGTCTCTTGAAATTGAACTTATAGGTCGTGTAGACCCAGGGTGTTCCGGCTCTTCTGACTGTATTGAAGAAGAAAGTGTAATTATTACAGTTAGAGTTTCCAGAGTTGATACCGATTGTCTTGAGGATACAATTGATTTAACGGGTAAAGCAGCATTTAGAGAAGGTATGATATTTGAAACATCTGATGGCATAAGATATTCCATAAAATGTAGGGGTTATGGTGAACGATATCCCGGAACTGAGTATGAGGTAAAACGCGCGACTTTTGTTGTTTCAAAGATATGATCTGATGGTGATAATATGGCATTTATAGACGAATGGTATAAGACGGCGAAAGAAGTTATATTGCGACCGATGGAGTTCTTTAAAACAATGCCGACTACAGGCGGATTTGGAGAGCCATTGAAGTTTGCGTTGATTAACATAGTTATCACGCTGATATTGACGGCTGTAATTCTTACTGAAATACCTAATACTATTCCTGGATTACAGCTAAAAAAGTGGACTGCAATTTATGGAGCAGAAACAGCAGGGATTACATGGACGTTAATGACATTGATATCAGGTATTATCTACATCTTCATATTATCCGGAATTTATCATCTGCTTTTAAAATTATTTGGTGCAAAAGAGCGCTATGAAGCTACATTCCGGGTTGTTGCTTATATTACTGTATTCAATATATTTTCGACAATATCTCTTATCGAGATGACTGCCGCAAAGATTGTCAGTTTTTTGATAACACTTTATGTGCTATACTTAATGGTACTTGGGTTCAGAGATGCGCATAAGATATCTTCTCTGCGCGCAGCAATAGTCGTGTTGTTGCCAATTATTATAATCATGACATTGATTATTATTTGGGCAATTTTGTATATATGAACTTGGCAAGTTCTATGGCTCAGTTAGATTCTAATCTTTTACCCGTACAGGCAAAAGTAATAGCTGCGCTGTTAAGGACATAAACTATAACCTCATCTTCTCTGCCAGAACGCTGAATGCCAAGGGTGCGTCATGCTCACTTATCACAAGGAATGTATCTTCACGGCAATCCATTATATGCTGGATATTTATATTTTCAGATGCCAGGGATGAAAAGAGAAATGATGCGATCCCGGGTATTGCTTCAATATCAATGGGGCTTGTAATACAGATTATGCTTAAACCATGTTTGATATCAAGTGCATTGTTTTGTAATTTTTCTGCTTTTTCTTCTGGAAGAACATAGATGTATCCGCTCGGGGTTTTGGATATTGCAATTGGCTCTGCAATTTTTAAGTCATTAGCACAGTGGATTAGAGATACTTTATTTTTGATATTAAATGTGGATTTGTTCAGGAGCAGGATTACTTCTTTTTCCTGCTTCTCGCGGTTTTTTATCAGCTTTATTTGTGAGCGCATTAGCGCCGCCTTAACTGCGTCAAAGTGTGCGCTGTCTGTTTCGCCTGCGATCTTTCTCGCAAGTGCGCTGAAGTTCACTATGCCCTGCTCTATTGCTTCCTGCACATACGGTTTTTTCTTTATGTAAATCCAGACCTGCTCTGCTATTGTTGGCATTCTTTTCACCTTCTGTTTGATTGTCCTGAATGGGACAAATATACTCTGTTTTAGTATAAATGTATCTAAAAGTTTATATGTTTAACCTGCGATATGAAATGGTTAGCAGTACACACAAAATGGTGATTATATGAAACATTTGATTACACTTAGAGACATAAAAAAGGATGATACAGAGGAACTTCTGGACATTGCATCTGATATTAAAAAAGCCCCGGATCGTACGCATCCTGCCTGAAAAATAAGACAATGCTTATGTTCTTTGAGAAACCGTCATTGAGAACGATGATATCGTTTGAAGTGGGAATGACGCAGCTTGGCGGTCATGCAATCTATTATGATATCGGCACTTCGCCGATAGGTAAGGTGGAAAGCATTGAAGATACTGCAAGGACCATAAGCCGCTATTGTGCTGTAGTTGTCGCAAGGTTATTTTCCCATGAGGCTATTGAGAATATTGCTGAAAACCCGTCAATCCCCGTGATTAATGCGCTTACGGATTTTAGTCACCTGTGCCAGATATTATTGGATTTTCTGACAATAAGAGAGAAAAAGGGCGAGTGCCTAAAAGGACTGAAGATTGCATTTTTGGGTGACGGTAACAATAATGTCACACACTCACTGATATATGGGTGCAGTGTTGTTGGGATGAACCTGACTGTAGCTTGTCCTAAAGATGCTATGCCTCAAAAGCATGTGATTGGGAAGGATGTGAAAATTACCAATGATGCAGCAGAGGCTGCAAAAGACGCAGACATAATTTATACAGACTCGTGGATGAGCTACCATGTTCCAAAGGAACTGGAAAAAAAGCGCATAGAGATGTTTGAGCCGTATCAGGTAAATAAGAATATTCTGGCTCTGACTAAGAAGGATGCAATATTTATGAATTGCCTGCCAGCCAGAAGAGGCTATGAGCAGATATCAGAGGTGATTGACGGACCAAAAAGTGTGGTGTTTGACCAGCCAGAAAACCGGATTCATATGCAGAAAGCGATAGTGTTGAAACTGCTGGATAAAATCAGCAATAAGAGATAATGCAATGCCTGTGTGCTGGATTTGCAAGAGTGGTAGAGGTTGTTGATTGTTAAGTAGTATCTCCGAATGAGCCCAAAAATTCAAAAAAATAAATAGTACCTCCACTTTATTGATATAAACCAACAACAAAGGGGAGGTTACTATGAATAAGGGAGAGTTAACATACATATCTAATAG
>QMVA01000078.1 GCA_003660865.1 Candidatus Nanohalarchaeota archaeon
CACTGGCGCAGGTGATAAAAATTATACTTTCCCCAGTGATGTCCGGATTAATGGTGATTTGGATATGACTTCGAAGAAAATCACGAATGTTGCTCTTCCGACAGGTAATTCAGATGCTGTCACAATGGGTTATGTTGATGCTGCTATTGGTAGTGGGGGCGATTATTTTGTTAGCATGAAGTGTGAAGGTAAGGTAGATGGCAGTAATGTCATCAGTGCCTGGATTGTGGCTGTTTCAGACTGCCCTTCCGAATGCACAGAAGTTTATTATCATGATGCACTTAATCCTGACAGTGAAATAGTTGGTAATATTGATTACCAGAGGTTTGGTAATATTCTTGTTAAAAGGCAGAGTGATTTCTTTTGGCGTACAGAGGTATGTTCGGATACTTACCAGAGATGCATCACAACAGGTAGTATCCAGGGGGCATGGGATACAGATCTTGATAAGAAATATGAGGTTAGTACTTCAGGAGGAGTAAGCCAAATGTCTTGTTGTAGTGCGGTTTCATGTTCTATAAGAGTTTGCAGTTGTTAGCTATATGACTTATAAAGTTGCCGTATCTGTTGCTTTATTGTTCTTTTTTGCAGGCTTTTTTTTGTTTTTCATACGTGCGCAGAATGAATTGGATATTGATAGGAATGTTGAAATAGTAGAGTTGAATTATAGCTCTGCTGCGAACACAGAGGAACATAGTTATAGCTGTGTTGCTAAAACAGAAGAAAAAATAGTCCGCGGAAATTCGCTGTCCGGGTTGATTGAAAACGGAGATACTATAAAATTACTTTTTGATTATTATATGTGCAATGAGGTTAAAAGAGGGGATGTTGTTGCTTATGAGTATGCAGGAAATGATAATCTGATTATCAAGGTTGTGAAAGGATTGCCAAATGATCGATTTCGCATGGAAAAAAGTGAGAGTGACTGTGGATGGAATATCCTGATAAATGACGAAGCCGTCAGAAACTCTGAGGAGATTTCTTATGTTTTGGGTGAGCAGGGTTACAGGATGCTTTCTTTGTATGAAAGAAATTATGAAGGGATTATTCCTGAAAATACATATATTATTCTTGGTAATCTGGTTCATGGGTCTATGGATAGTACGCGCTTCGGACTGGTTGACAAAGGAGACATTGTGGGCAAGGTTGTTGTCGTGTCTTGAGGGTGTTAAGTATATAAACTGTGAAAAGAATAATTGTGCTTATGAGAGGCAGAGTTGTTGTAAGTTGTGTTGTTTTAATTTGTCTATTGGCAGTGCCAGCATTCGCATTTGATATGACTGCGCCGGTTACAGGCTTTTTCAGCTACGTTTCCGGTTTGTTTACTTATGCGGATGATGCGCCGCAGGTTACGGATGCTTTTCTTAATCAATATAAGTTCGTGCCAGGGGATCATATGATGATTACTGCGCACGTTAAGGATGATTATGGTATTGATGCGGTCAGGGCAGAGATTGAGCATGATGCAGGGGTTGATGTTGTCAATCTGGTTCTTGTTACAGGAAATGAGGAAGAGGGGACTTACCTGGGACAGTGGGTTGTTCATGACTGCTCTGCGAGAGAGTATGATGCGCGGATTATTGCTGTTGATTCTTCGGGGCAGGAGGGTTATAATGTACTTGTGTGGGAGGATCCACTGGTATGTAATCCGGGGCATCAGGCAGAGGATGTCTGCCCAGGGGTGTTTGGTGGGAATGCCACTGGCGCGGGATTGAAAGATTATACTTTTCCAAGTGATGTCCAGATCAAGGGTGAGTTGGATATGAGTTCGAATAAGATAATGAATGTTGCTCTTCCAACAGGTAATTCAGATGTCGCGAGTAAGGAGTATGTGGATGCTTTGGGCGGTGGTTCGGAATCATATACCTGTGATGAAGCATGTAAAGATTACTCTATGATGAAAAATCAATTGTATGTATATGCTGATTGTGGTGACCCGGTAAAAAGAGTTTTTGCTACTTCTCAACTATGGAAAGGCAATCTTGGCGGACTCAACGGTGCAGATGCAAAGTGCCAGGCTGCTGCAGACAATGCTGGTTTAGGAGGTACCTGGAAAGCATGGTTGTCTACAAGTACAGTGGATGCAAAAGACAGGATAACTGATGGTATGTATGTACGCGCAAGAGAGGTAAGAGTATGGGGCGGCTGCTGGTGTTCCAGTATTATTGCAAGCAACAAAGCGCAGTTACTTGATGGAGGTCTTGATAATTCAATATCCAGAACAGAGTTTGGTGTTGCAGTATCTGGGACTGTAAATACATGTACGGATTCAGATGGTACTGCAAGCACAGGGGCATTTATGAATTACTGTTCTGATTGGACAAGTGGTTCAAGCAGTAGTTGTATTATTTATGGTAGATCTTCCAGCACAGATCATACGTGGTCGGGTTTTCCTAACTCCTGTAGTCCAACATACAGATGCGGCACTTCCAGACATGTTTATTGTTTTGAGCAGTAGATGATATACAGATTGTTAAAGTATATAACCTAAAGCTAGCGCTTTAGGTCACAGACGCTTTGATCAAGAGCACTAAGGAGTTTAAAGATCAACCACAGCCCCATTATAAAGAACCTTTACACTATCCCCCATCCTGTATCCTTCATCCATTGCCAGGCTTGCGTAGCTTGCCAAGCGCTCTGTCTCTCCATGGTTCGGGAATACATACTCCGGGTTGATCATCCTTAGCATGTCGCGATGGTCTTCTCTTCGCGCATGACCCGATACATGGACGTGCTGGAGCATCCGTACTCCCTGCTCGCGAAGGTTCTGGTCAAGAGTGTAGCGGTTGGATTCATTTAATGGGTTGGGTATGACTTCTGATGAGAATATAACCTGATCTTCTTTCCTGAATCTGAATTCATATTCTTTTCTTGACATTCTTGAAAGGATCGCATTTGGCTCTCCCTGATTGCCCGTGGCCAGCATCAGATAGTTTTCAGGGTTTGCCTGAACATCGATAAGGGCTTTTGCAATGCTTTTCTGGCGATTGAATATTTTTATGTTTTTCAGGTTTATGAGACCAAGACGGCTTGCAGGGACCAGATAATTGCCTAAAGCTCTTCCAAGCATAATTATTTCTCTCTGGTTTTTGTTTGCTTTTATTATAGAGTTTATTCTTGCGATTTGGGACGCAAACGTTGTTATGACTACAGCAGTGTTTTCTTCGTATGCTCGATCAATTGCATCTTCTACAAGCACCTGTGCGACGTACTCAGGAGGAGTTCTTGCCTCGTCAGCGACGCGGACGCATTCAGAGACCAGGACTTTTACACCCTGTTTTCCCAGTTGCTTTATGCGCTTGTAATCCGGCTTTTCGCCGAGTGTCGGGTTGTTGTCGAGCTTGTAGTCGTTGAGGTATGCTATGATGCCTTCTTTTGTGTGAAGCGCTATTAGTGCTGTGTGTGGGATGCTGTGCGTCATATGTATAAATTCTACTTCAAAGTTGTGCGAGATTGATGCGGTCTCTCCTGCAGAAAGTGGGAAAAGGCTCTTTATGAGGTATCCGACTCCTGCGTCTTTCAGGAGGTTTTTAAGAATTTCGCATGTGTATGGTGTTGCGATTATAGGGCATTTGTATCGTTCTGCCATACGCGGGACTGCTGCAATGTGGTCAAGATGCCCATGGGAGAGGACGATTGCTGCTATGTTTTTGCCTTCAAGTATGTGGTCATCAGGCAGGGCCCCACACTGTATCATCTCTTTTGTGGATATTTTTCGGTCTTCTTCCTCAAGGGTGATTATTTTGTCCATGTATACGCCCATGTCGAGGATGACTACCTCGCCGTTTATTTCAACAGCACTCATATTTTTTCCGACTTCATTATAGCCGCCGATTGCATAAAATTTCATAATTAACACTTCCTTTATTTATTGAAGTCACAGAAGAAGCATCAGCACCGCTAAGACTTTTTGGTCCAGTCCAATGCTTATTCTGGTAATTCTTTCACATGTTGTGGAATTATAGAATAAATACAGTTTATTTTATTTGGTATATAAAGGTTCGCTTTGTGTGCATGAAAAAATATGCAGATGCAGTAACTAAACTGTGGGAGTACTCAATGTATTGGTCTGAGAATGTTTGGGTATTGACGCAGAACTCGCTTCAGGAATGCGATCGCCGGGAATTGAACCCGGGCTTTTGGCTTGGAAGGCCAAAGTCATACCACTAGACCACGATCGCAAATGCTACAGTTCTGTGAATCCATATAAGAATGAATTATTTGCGTTGCGAAGTGGTAGTGCCTGTTTTTGTCTGCCAGTTGTATTTTCTCATGCGCTTACTTTTGCCGAAACCGCAGGCTGCACAGATTTTGTCAGTCCTGTGCATTGCGTGTTTGCCGCATCTTCGACAAATTACATGACTTCTTTTGTTTCTTTTTCCGAATGATGGTTTACCGTCTGTCATTTTGTTCTCCTCGCCAGTATTTATGTTTTATTCCAAGTGGATAAATACACCGCCGCTTGCTGCGGATATAAATCACTTGGGAAGATTAAAAATCATGAAAATTCTGGTTGATGGGGTGTATTTTCAAGCTTTTTAATTGTCAGGTCATAATTTATGGACAATTAAAAATCGCCGGCTTAGAAATTCGCGTAATACTCCGGAGCTTGCTCCGTTTGGGATAGCGAATTTCAGGTGATTTTTTTTATTCAGGGGATGCGCAGACTATATTGTCTCCGCGAACCAGAAGCTTCCCGTATTTTTTTGTTACTTCACTGTCTGATACTTCGGCATCGCTTAGCCACATATTCAGGTGAATGTCGAATGCCTGTAGTTTCCCGGTGATTTCTTTTTCATTTTTTAGTATTATGACTATTCGTTTGTCTCGTCCGCGATTCAGGACATCTAAAGGTCTTGTTTCCATTTAATCTCCTCCCTGTATTATTCAGATGTAGTATAAGATTATAGTTAACGTCATTAATAAATAGACAATTTATATTTATCAGCAGAAATATATGACTCTAATTTAATAAACTTATGCAGTTATCACCTTACATATATGGTTTGAGTTAGTTTTATAAAGGTTTGCGGTTGATTAATAGGAGTTAAGGTAATATTTATGGGTCAATGGCATAAAGTTTCAAGCAGAAAGGCAACAGGAGGACTGCTAAGACACAACAGGAAGACGAAGAATTATGAGGCAGGCAATGAGCCGGTTAAGACTGTTATCGGGCAGAAAAAGGTTAAGTTCATCAAGGGTCGTGGCGGGAACTTCAAGGTAAAATTGAGGTCTGCATCTGTTGTTAATGTTGCTGATCAAAAGTCAAAGTCTGTAAAGAAGGCGAAAGTTCTTGAGGTTATTGAGAATAAGGCGAATCCGCATTTTGTCAGGCAGAAAGTCATTACCAAAGGTGCTCTGATTAAGACAGATGCAGGTGTTTGCAGGGTTACAAGCAGGCCAGGGCAATATGGCTCGGTTGATGCTGTTCTTGTTGAGAATGTAAGTAAGAAGTAATTTATTTGTTCTTTCTGTATCGGTTGTGTGAGTTTAGATAATACGGGCATTTTTGTGTTAAGGTAATTCTTTCTGTAGATATGGTGACGCATTCCATTTCTTTATGTTCTTCGAGACTTATATGACCTATTTTGCTATCTACATCACGGTTTGTAGTGCATGTAAAAATATTAAATAGGGTTGCTGCACAACCCTTGAGAAATGTTTTGTTCATCCCCTGTGAATTGCTACTTTTTCAGGAGTGAGTATGAGAAAGTCTTCGTCAATGCCGGCAATGTCACCGTTTACTGCAACGCAGGTCTTTCTTAGCCTGTCGACAGATCTTTTTAGTTCTGCCATGTCTTTTTCTTTTAGTGGTTTGATTTTTACCCAGACTATACATCCTTCCCTTAAAGCACTCTGAATACGCTCTGTGTCAGCGAATTCCGTCAGGGATTCTATTTTTATCTGTAGTTTCCCGTCATTTTGAGCATCACTTGATTCAAGTTCAATATAGTCTACATCATCATCTTCTTCAACTTGGCTTGAACCTTTCATTCTTTCTAAAAATCCTTTTATCGGCATTGTTATCACCTTGTCGTATTTAATATGCTATTGATTATTAATTGATGGGGTAGTTATATAAATTTATTGCATTTATGATATCTTTTAGCAAGTAATATTTAAAAGCTTATTAACTTTTAGTGTTTTAGTCCTGCTCTGATTGAAGTGATTCAAGCATACTCACTATGTTCCAGATTTGGGTTCTTGTGTGTGATGGAATGTTGGGGTCGTTGCTTGCCTCATCAAGGAGGCTTGTTGCTGTTGAGAGTTTTACGGTTGCGGTCTGCTTTTCATCGGTTAATGTATCTATTGCTTCCTGTATGAGCGCCCGGATGTTTCTTGGAACTCTGCGGTCTTCTGATAGTTCCTGTATGAATTCTATTACCTCTTCCAGTTTATCCATGTTATCACCCGCTGAAGAATTTATTTACTTAAATATCTGAGATTATTGTGTGTTTTTTTTTATAAATGTATAGTCTGATGGGGTATGGAAATTTTTTCCGTGAAAACAGGTATATTTTGTCATTTCAACGGCAAATTCACTAGGTTTCTACCTCTCTCTGAGTTAAACCACAACCCATACAAAAATCACGATGGATTTTACAATATCCATCATCAAAAACAGATTAATATGCCTTATTTTTGCAAGAAACATATAGCTATCGCTAACATGAAAATTCAAAATTCTCAATG